>JBIQHO010000195.1:0-6796 GCA_044508545.1 Bradyrhizobiaceae bacterium
GTTCGCGTCAAGAAAACGCGTCAAAACAATATCATAGAGCCCCGCTTCTGATTCCATCAGAAGCGGAAAGGCTCTAGCTCAGCATCCCCGCATGGACCCACCATTGCGGATGATCGCGTCCGATCGTCTGCGCGGCGCGAAGCGCGTCCGCCTCATTACCGAAGATCGCAAAGCATGTCGCGCCCGAGCCCGACATCCGCGCGAGCCGCGCGCCGGTTGTCCGCAACCTCGCGAGCACCTCGCCGATTACCGGCTGGATGCGGATGGCGGGCGCTTCGAGATCGTTGGCGCCGTCCGCCAGCATGGCGAGCCAGTCGTCCATCGGCGCGCCGGCCTTCGGCCACGCGACCGCTTCGATCACATCGGAAACGCCGGCGTGCAGTTCGCCTTTGCGAAGGCCAAGCGCGGCGAAGACGTCCTTCGTGGCGACGGCAATGCGCGGATTGACCAGCACGGCCGGCATCGCCGGCAAACCCAGCGGCTGCAAGGCTTCGCCGACGCCCGTCATCACGCAGGCTTCCGAGCGGACGCATACCGGCACGTCGGCGCCCGTCAGCCGCGCCGCCTCTGTCAATCGCGGATCGCCGATCGCGATGCCATTGGCCTCCGCGAGTAGCCGCAACGCGGCTGCCGCATCCGCCGAGCCGCCGCCGATGCCAGCGGCGACCGGCAAATGTTTGTCCAGCGCGAAACCGCCCGTCTTCAGGTTTGCGACCCGCTCACCGAGCAGCCGTGCCGCCTTGAGCACCAGATTGTCCGCAACCTCGCCGCACTCCTGCGCGCGCGGACCGTAGGCCGCAAGCGACAGGTTCGCGGCCGGCGTCAAAGTGAGGCGGTCGGCGCAATCGGCAAATGCGACCACGCTTTCGAGATCGTGAAAACCATCGACACGCCGGCCCAGCACCCGCAGGGTCAGGTTGACCTTGGCGCGCGCGGCCTCGCTCAGCGCTGGAACGGCCGATGTCATGCTGGTGGCGCCGGTGACGATCATGGCGGATGTCAAATCCAAAACCACGGGCGAATCAAATAGTTTTTATGATTGCGCCGCGCTCCGCGATTCGGCGGAGACATAAGTGAATGTGCTAATTATTAAATGTGCAAATCGACCGCGCCGAAAACGCCGGCTGACCGGATCGAATGCGTCAGCCCCGTTCGTCCTCCGCTCAGCCGCCCTTGCCGTCTTCCTTCTTCTTGTCCGCCGACGCCGCGGACGGCGTGTCGTCCGCCGGCAGGCCGTTTTCGATCTTGGCCTCGATCTTCGGCAGCTCTTCAGGCTCCGGCTTCAGGTCGCGCGCGTGCGCCCACTGGAATTTCGCCTCCAGCGTCCGGCCGACGCGCCAGTAGGCGTCGCCGAGATGATCGTTCACCGTCGGGTCCTCGGGCTTGAGGTTGATGGCGCGCTCCAGCGTCTTGACCGCCTCCTCGTAATTGCCGATGCGGTAATAGGCCCAGCCGAGGCTGTCGACGATGTAGCCGTCATCAGGCCGCTGATCGACGGCACGCTTGATCATCTTCATGGCTTCGTCGAGGTTGAGGCCGCGGTCGATCCAGGAATAGCCGAGATAGTTCAGGACATGCGGCTGCTCGGGCTGAATCTCGAGCGCCTTCTTCATGTCGACTTCGGCCTTGTCCCAGTTCTTCGACCGCTCCTCGCAGATTCCCCGGAAATAATAGTAGACCCAGTTCGGCTTGTCCTTCGCCTCGGCGATCACCTCGATGCCCTTGGTATAGGTCTTCGCGCAATCGGCGAACTTCTTGTGGCCGCGCTCGACATTGCCCAAGGCCATGATGGCTTCCAGATCCTTCGGATCCTGTTCCGTGACATCCTTGAGAATCTTGATCGCTTCGTCGCTGCGATCGACGGCGTCGAGGTTGGTCGCAAGTTGAATCTGGGCGTTGCGTTTCAGCGGCGAATCGGCGGGCATGCGCTGATAGACACCGATCGCCATCTCCGGCTTCTTCACCGATTCATAGAGATCGGCGAGCGACAACAGCGCCATCGGATGGTTGGGGGCGAGATAAAGCGCGAGCTGCAAGTAGACCAGCGCCAGATCCTCGCCGCCGCGCCGGGTCAGAGACGCGCCGATGCCGTAAAGAGCTTCGGCGGCGCCGGACTGCGGCGAGCTGACGAGCTGCGGCAGTTTCTTGCCGGCCTTGGTCTCCCTGATGCCTTCCAGAATCAGGGGGTGCCGCGCCAGTTTGTGGTCGAACGACTCGTACACGGCCAGCGCCGCCGCATCGTCCTTGTTGCGCGACAGCCATCGCGCATAGGCATCGGCCACGCGGAGCGCGGAATCGTCGAGCTTGTAAGCGCGCTCAAGGCGAACGCCAGCCTCCTTTTCCCGGCCGGCGAGATCGAGCAACATCCCCGAATGGAGGTCCTTGAAGATCGGATACCATTCCGGTCCGGTGAGCTTGTCGATATTGGCGACGGCCTGCTTGACCTCGCCGGCGCCATAGTCGGCCCAGCTCGACAGCAGCGTCGCCACCAGATCGGTGATGGGGCCGCGGACGGACTGATCGATGTTTTTCCGGGCGGCGGCGTACTTCTTCAATTTGAGATTATGAACGCCGATCACCAAACGGGCGACGCGATTGGATTTGTCGACCATGAGGATGCGGTCGGCGAGCTTCACGGCGGCATCGATGTCGCCCTCCGCCAGCGACGAAATGAACGCACGATCAAGAAGCTCGTTGTTTTTCGGGTCGGTCCGCAGCGCCGTACGATAGAACGCCGCCGCGGATCTGGCGTCGCGTTCCACGCTGGCATGGCGCGCAGCGAGATAGCTGCCCGTCCTGGTCATGACGCGCAAATCGCGCGCGCTGGGAAACTGCGCGGTATCGGTCGGATGGTCGGGCGTCTGCGCCGCCAGCGGGCCCGCCAGCACGAACGAGGCCACAGCAGCAAGGGTGATCGCCAAGCGATTGAAACGAATGGGCAACATCGGGATTCGCTCAGCTCCAGGTTTCACGGCGGCCTTTTGGCGTTTCGGATGCGGTTAGGCGGCCGGTTCGCATCGCGACGTCCGCTTCTAACATTCGCGTCGACTTTGCGCGAGGGTCTTTGGGAACGCTGGAAATCAAGGGACGCCCAAAAAGCGGCGGTGTCCAGACGTTCACGGAATCGTGGTCACATCGCCTCGTAGTTGGGACCGCCGCCGCCCTCGGGCGGAACCCAGGTGATGTTGCCGTTGGGGTCCTTCACATCGCAGGTTTTACAATGGACGCAGTTCTGGGCGTTGATCTGGAAGCGCGGACCGTCGTCCTCCTCGATCCATTCGTAGACACCGGCGGGACAATAGCGGCTCGACGGTCCGGCATAGACATCGTGCTCCGAGGTCTTTTGCAGGGTCATATCGGCGACCTTGAGATGAACCGGCTGGTCCTCCTCATGATTGGTGTTGGACAGGAACACCGAGGACAACCTGTCGAAGGTCAACTTGCCGTCCGGCTTCGGGTAGGCGATCGGCGCATGCGCCCTCGCCGGATCGAGCGTCTTGCGGTCCGGCCTTGCGTGCGACCATGTGCCGAACAGCGAGAACCCGAACAGGGTGTTGGTCCACATGTCGATACCGCCCAGCGCCACGCCAGCGATGGTGCCGAACTTCGACCACAGCGGCTTGACGTTGCGGACCTTGAACAGATCCTTGCCGACCGAGGATTCGCGCCAGGCGTTCTCGTAACCGGCGATCTCGTCGTTGGCGCGCCCGGCCTCGAGCGCCGCGGCGACATGCTCCGCGGCCAGCATGCCGCTGCCCATCGCGTTGTGAACGCCCTTGATGCGCGGAACGTTGACGAAACCGGCCGCGCAGCCGATCAGCGCGCCGCCCGGAAACGTCAGTCGCGGCACCGACTGGTAGCCACCCTCGGTGATGGCGCGCGCTCCATAGGCCAACCGCTTGCCGCCCTCGAACACGCCCCGAATCGCGGGGTGCGTCTTGAACCGCTGGAATTCCTCGAACGGCGACAGGTAGGGATCATCGTAATTCAGGTGCACGACGAAGCCGACCGCCACGCGATCGTCGTCGTAGTGATAGAGGAACGAGCCGCCGCCGGTGGAATTGCCGAGCGGCCAGCCGAACGAGTGCTGGATCAGCCCGTTCCTGTGCCTGGCGGGATCGACCTGCCAGACTTCCTTGAGGCCGATGCCGAATTTCGGCGGCTGGCTCGTTTTGTCGAGTCCAAACCCGGCGATCAACTGCCTGGACAGGCTGCCGCGGGCGCCTTCGGCGAACAGCGTGTACTTGCCGCGCAGCTCCATGCCGCGCACGTAGGAGCTTTTGTGCGAGCCGTCGCGCGCAATACCCATGTCGCCGGTCGCAATGCCGCGGACCGCGCCGCTGTCGTCGTAAAGCACGTCCGTCGCCGCAAAGCCGGGGTAGATCTCGACGCCGAGCGCCTCCGCCTTCTGCGCGAGCCAACGGCAGAGGTTGCCGAGCGAACCGATGTAGCAGTGATGATTGTTCATCAGCGGCGGCATGAGGAAACCGGGCAACCGGATCGCGCGGCGCGGCGTCATCCAGAAAAACCGGTCATCCTTGACCCGCGTCTTCAGCGGGCAGTCGGCGTCGCCGCGCCAGTCCGGCACCAGGGCGTCGAGCCCGGCCGGATCGATCACCGCGCCGGACAGGATATGCGCGCCGACCTCGGAGCCCTTTTCGACAACGACGATGCTGAGACCGGCATCGAGCTGCTTGAGCCGGATCGCAGCCGACAGACCCGACGGTCCGGCGCCGACAATAACGACGTCGAAATCCATGGATTCACGGGGCGGCAATTCGTCGCTGCTCATGATCTGTTTCCGCAACCGGCGGTCTCTGTATCTGTCGGGCGTTCAAGCCTTGTTGTTTCCGATTTTTTGTTTGAGAACAACCATGGAAAGCGCCTTTCGGCGTTCCGCGCAGGGCGCCGCCAAGGTCGTCTCCAAACCCGTGGATGCCGTCATGAGTTCCGAACCCGCGCCCGCTGCCCGAGATCTCGTCGCCTTTTATCTTGAGGCGGGGGTGGATTGTGCGCTTGAGGAGGAGCCGATCGATCGTCTATCCACCTACGACAGACCGACAGCCCCACTCGCCGAAGCGCCTCCCGCTCCGGCCCGGCAACCGCCCGACCGCGCGACCGCGGCAGCGCCTCGCGGCGCGATTGCGCCGCCGCCCGAGATTGCCATCGAATCCGCGCGCGAGGCCGCCCGCACCGCTCCCTCGCTGGAGGCGTTGCGGGCGCTGCTCGACGGCTTCGAAGGCTGTTCGCTGAAATTCACCGCGTCGCGGCTGGTGTTCGCCGACGGCAATCCCCAGGCGCGGCTGATGTTCGTCGGCGAGGCGCCGGGACGCGACGAGGATATCGAAGGCCTGCCCTTCGTCGGCCGTTCAGGCCAGCTTCTCAACCGGATGATCGCTGCGATCGGCCTCAAGCGCAGCGACGTCTACATCGCCAACGTCATTCCATGGCGGCCGCCCGGCAACCGGACGCCGACGCCGCAGGAAACCCAGATCTGCCTGCCGTTCATCCGGCGCCAGATCGAACTGGTGAATCCCGACGTTCTGGTCACGCTCGGCAATCCCTCGACCCAGACGCTGCTGCAGACCCGCGAGGGCATCATGAAGACCCGCGGCAAATGGTTCGACTACGACACCGGCACGCGAAGGATACGCGCCATGGCGACGTTCCATCCGGCGTATCTTCTGCGCTCGCCGTCCTACAAGCGCATGGCGTGGCTCGACCTGCGCGCGATCGCCAGGGTGCTGGGAGACAAGGTGCTGGAAGAAACGGCCTCATAGAGCCTTTCCGCTTCTGATGGAATCAGAAGCGGGGCTCTATGATTTTGATTTGACGCGTTTTCTTGACGCGAACCGGTAACCACTTCGCTCGAAAACGCTCTAGCTTTCTTTGGTCACGACGCTTTCGGCCGGACGATGCCCCAGCCGATCCGCAACGGGGGAAGCCGGCCGTTGACGAGCCGCTCGAACGCCCGCGGAATTTCCGGAACGATGCCGGGAAACCGCTGTGCGATGTCAGCGGGCGGGGTGCCCGCGGTATCAGATGCACGCCAGACCACGACGCCCCCGAGTTCGTTGAATCTCTCCAGCGTGATCCAGGGTGTGCGCCCGGGCGTCGCATCGAGCAGGAGATGCGGCCGCGACGGACCAAGCGCAACCAATGCAGCGAGCTGCGGATCGCCGGCGACCGCCTGCAGCGGCCGGCTGGTGCGGCGCTGGAAATTCTCGCCGAAGAAACGACTGATCGCCGAGGCAGGAATGGACGTCGCGACCTCGCTGCTCGCAAACCACGGCTGAACGACGATGGTCGCGATCACCACAAACGCCGGGGCCACCACGGCGGCGAGCCACGCCACGCGCAGCACACGCAGGCGACGCAGATAAATCTCCTCGCCCGAGAGCAGGACGACCGCAAGGCCCGACATCGACAGCGCAATCGCCGCGCCGCCGACGACGTGATCGATTCCGAACAGCGCCGCGACCAGGCTTCCGCCGAGCGCCGGCGCAAGCGCGAAGACATAGACGAAATTCCGCGCCAGCGGATCGACCGGCGGCCGGGCGATCACCGGCGCGTCTTCGGGTTTCCAGTTGGCCAGATTTGAATTGAGGACGACCAGCAGGGCGGGCCCGGCCATCGCGATCATAAGAGAGACGAGCAATTCACCCCAGCGCAGCAACCGCAGGTGCAGCTCAAAAACGGGAGGCCAGGGCGGCTCGCCGAGCGCGTCGGCCCTCACCAGCCAGATCAGATAAGGCAGCGCGAGCACGGCAATCACCAACAGCGCGAACAGCGGCTC
>JBIQHO010000196.1:0-3544 GCA_044508545.1 Bradyrhizobiaceae bacterium
CGACAAGCGCCCATTCTTCATCCGAAACGTCGGACGGATAAGGTTTGCGAGACGACGTCATCCCGCAAACCTCAAAGTAGATGGTTAACCGGTCCCTAACAGCCTCTAGTCACGGAGCGCGCGATCAACCGCGTGGTTGATTTCGGCGCGCCGCTCGCTCATGGATGTCGCCCTTCCGCTTGCCGGCTGATCCCATGTTCTTCCTGCTCTCCAAAATCGTCGGATTTGTCGCGCTGCCATCGAACGCGATCGCGATCGTCTGCGCTCTGGGCCTGTGCCTGCTGTTACTGAAACGTCGCCGCGCCGGCGCAAGCCTGCTGACGGTCGGCATCGTCTCGCTGTTGGTGTTCGGATATTCACCGGCCGGGAATGTGCTGCTGCTGACATTGTCGGATCGCTTCCCCGCATGGCGGTACGACGGACGCGATCCGGACGGCATCATCATCCTCGGCGGCGCCATCGATGCCGGGATATCGGCCGCCCGCGGCTCCGTGGAGACCAATGGCTCCGCGGAACGGCTGATCGCGGCGCTCGAATTGGCGCGGCGGTTTCCCAAGGCGCGCATTGTCTACAGCGGCGGAACCGGAAATCTGGTCGTGGACCTTGTTCCCGAGGCGCCGATCGCCGGGCGGCTGATGGAGACACTTGGGATCTCGCCCGAGCGCATCGTCCTGGAAAGCGATTCCCGCACCACCGACGAGAACGCGCAGTTTACCCGCAAGCTGGTGTCGCCGAAACCCGGCGAACGCTGGCTTCTGGTGACGTCGGCGTATCACATGCCGCGGTCGGTCGGCGTTTTCCGCAAGGCGGGCTTCGATGTCGAGGCCTATCCGGTCGACTGGCGCACGCGCGGTTGGGTCGATGCCTCGGTGCCGTTCGACAGGCTGAGCGCGGGCCTCGCCTCCAGCGACACCGCCGTGCATGAATGGGTCGGTCTGGTCGCCTATTGGCTGTCGGGGCGCAGCGATGCGTTGTTGCCATCGCCGCGCTCCGATTAGCTCAGTCCTGCCGCGGCAAGCCCAACCGGTACACGCCGCGGAAATCCAGCGGATCGGCCGGCTTGCCTTTGCGATAGATCACGAGGCGCCCGGATTGCGCCAAAGCCACCGCCGCGCGCCGGATCGGCATCAGCAGAGCGTGCCAGTCGGATCCGGCGGCAATCGCCTGCGCGATCTCCGGCGCGCTCAGCGTTTTGGTGACATCGCGCGTCAGGACCTTGAGAATGCTGTCTTCGAGGCAGAGCGCCGGCTGCGAATCTTGTTCGGTCATGGGCTGATGCCATGACGCAATGAGAATTGCTCTGCAAGAGCAAGTGCCCGATACGGGCGCTTCTGCCTGCGGCGCGAGAATGAAACCGGCATGAGAGTGAAACGACATGAGAGTGAAAGGACATGGAAAAGGACATGGGAGTGAAAGGACATGGGAGTGAACCGGAATGACGCTGACGCTCGTGATCGGGAACAAGAATTATTCGTCTTGGTCGATGCGGCCCTGGCTGGCGCTCACGGCCGGCGGCATAGCATTCGAAGAGAGGTCAATTCCGCTCTACACCGGCGCCGCCGACAAAAAGCGCATTCTGGACGTGAGTCCGTCCGGCAAGGTTCCGGCGCTGATCGATGGCGACGTGACGGTCTGGGATTCGCTCGCGATCATCGAATACATCGCTGAACGGTTTCCGGAAGCCGGTCTATGGCCGGCGGACCCGGCCGAGCGCGCGCATGCGCGCTCGATCTCGGCGGAAATGCATTCAGGCTTCGCGGCGCTGCGAAACGAATGCGGGATGAACCTGCATCGGCCGGTCGGCGCGAAAGCGCTTTCCGACAATGCGCAGGCCGACATCGCCCGCATCGGGGAGATCTGGACCGATTGCCGTCAGCGGTTTGCGAAGGGTGGGCCGTTCCTGTTCGGAGCCTTCAGCGCGGCCGACGCCATGTACGGCCCGGTGGTCCATCGCTTCCGCACCTATGCGATCGATGTGACGCCGCCGATGCGGGCGTACATGGAGGCCGTGATGTCACTGCCGGCGTTTCAGCGGTGGACCGAGCAGGGGCTCGCGGAAACCGGCGTGATCGAGAGGTTGGAGCGCGGCTGAACGCCGCCGTTCGTATACCGCCGGGCAGGGCGAGTGGTAGCCCAGCTGATTGGGCGCCCGCGGGATCGCCCACAACCACCACTCGCAGTGTCCTGTTTCCGGCAACCCGGAAACGAAGTACATTACTGGAAAACCTGCAAAATCCGCAGTTCGGCCATGTCGTTTATGGCTGGCCAAAGGTCTCGGCCGCATGCTATACGTAGCAAAATCTTGGCATCTAACTGGCCGAAAAGCCGCACGGAACCGCGGGCAGGCGAATATTGGCGTTGTGTGATGGAGAAGGCGTTGAAGCATAAATTTCTCGTTGGAGAAACGGTCTATTTCACCGCGAGCAACGTGGCGCGGCCGGCTGCGAGCGGCACTTATGAGGTGATCCGTTTACTTCCTACCGACGGCGACGACTGTCAGTATCGTATCAAGAATTCGGCCGAAGCTTTCGAGCGCGTCGCGAAGGAAAGTCAACTCGCCGCCGGCTAGAGTTTTCGCCGTTTCCGGGAAACGGTGAAAAACTCTAAACTCTTGATTTGACGCGTTTTCTTCACGCAAACCGGCTTCCATCCGCGGGTCAAGCCCGAGGACATGCTTCGCTCAACGACGCCGGTGCGGAGCGAATTGACATTCGCCTCCAACGCCCGCTTCCCACACCGCAGCCTGATGCGGAACGCGAATGTCAATTCAAGCTGCCAGAACGTTGCTGACGGTCCTTTGATTCCACGTTTGCGCCGCGATTTTGCCAAGGGTATTTCCGAGCAGGAAGAAGGCTCTCTGAGCAAGGCTTTTGCTGAGCAGGGCTTTGTCCGGGCAGGGCTGTCGCTGAACCAGCACTTTCGAGAAGCCAAGGCTTTCCCCGACTTGAAAACCTTCCCCGACCTGAACTTTCCTTGACTTGAGGTCTGCCCTGAATCCCTCCGGGGGGCGGGCTGATTTTGCCGCATTCCCCGGTCAGTGAATAACCGGGGAATCCGCATTGGCATTCGTCGATTGCGTTTTATGCTGCTCCCACTCGGCATGAGGAACAATCGCGCATGGGCTGGACGTCGGTAACAACGCTCGATGAAGTCTGGAGTTCGTCGCCGTTCCCGATGTGGCTGACGCTGGCCTTGGCGTCGCTTCTCGCGGTCCTCGTGTTTCTGACGCTGGTTCGCGCCGACAAGTCGGTTGCGAACGTCGTCCTGACCGTCATCGCGTTGCTCGCGATCGGAATAGCGGCGGCCGCCACCATCAGTCCTGGCGGCGGTCGGGCGTTCGAGTCGAAAAACCAGCCCGTCCCGCTCAACGTTGCGATGCCGGCGCTGTCCTGCATCGACGGCCTTGCCGGCGATGTGGTCGAGGTCGCTTGCGAGAAGGCGTTGTTCGCGACGCCCGATGCGGCGGCCGCCGCCGTTTCCTATGCCGCATCGAAGCTCAGCCGGCTGAGGTCGTTCGGCGAGGTCGCCGGCGGCGACGGCGCCA
>JBIQHO010000196.1:3554-6772 GCA_044508545.1 Bradyrhizobiaceae bacterium
GCCATGTCGCCGGAGTTGCAGGCGCTGCGGCGGGCGATCGAGCGTGACCGCTATGGTCTGGTCGCCCACGTGCTGGCGGTCCGCGATCATTGCCGGCCATCGGATTGCGCCGCGTTTCAGGTGCTGAGCGATCGCAGCCGGATCGCGGCGAACATGGAGGAGGGGACGTACGAGAAACTGGTGGCGCGTTACGCGCCAGCGTGGAATGCAAATGCGGCAATGGCCGACACCCAGAGGCCCGGCATGCCGCCGATGCCGGCGCTCGGATCGGAGCCGACGGGCAAGCCGACGACAGCCGAGTTTCCGTCGGCCGCATCCATTCCGCCAGTCAGCATCATGACGCCCGAGCCGCCGACGGGAGCGGCCGGGCCGTCATCAGCATCCTCTTCGGCAACCACGCAACAAGCGGTTCCGAAGCCCCGTCCGGCTCCGGTGAAAAAGCCCGCGGCCCCCAGGGCGCACGCGGTGGCGCCGGTTCGCCTGACGCCTGAACCGCCCGCGGCGCCACCCTCGGCGAACACGCAGCAGGATTAGCGGACCGTTCGAAGGCTTTGCTGACATGCACCTTAATCTCGTCAAGCTGGCGGTCGGTTGCGACTCCGTGAAGGACCTCAGGGACTGGATTGCTGATCGCATGAAGCAGGCCCGGCGAAAGGGCCTGCCGCGTCGCCACATCCACATCACCCGGATGACGCCCAAGCGCAACGAGGAGCTGATCGCAGGCGGCTCGCTCTATTGGGTCATCAGGGGTGAAATCGCCGCCCGCGAGAAACTGATCGGCATCGAGCCGTTCCGCGATTCCGACGGGATCGGCCGGTGCCGCATTGTCATGCAACCGCGGCTGATCGCCGTCAGGCCGCGTCCGATGCGCCCGTTTCAAGGTTGGCGCTATCTGTCTGCCGCCGACGCGCCTCCGGACCTCGGCGGCAATGCGGCGAGCGTTGCCGCGATGCCCGAGCCGCTGCGACGCGAGTTGCGCGATTTGGGATTGCTGTAAGGGTAACAGGCAGGCCGGGTGTATCCGGCACGATGCAGCAGTTGCCGAGTGCGCCCGGGTCAGGCTCTCCAGAGCCTTTCCGCTTCTGGTGGAATCTTCTATGATTTTGATTTGATGCGTTTTCTTGACGCGAACCGGTATCCACTTCGCTCGAAAACGCTCTAAACCGGTTTTCCACTTTTCGGGATCATGCTCTTAAAGTCTCTCGCTCCTGATGCAATCAGAAGCGGCCTCACCTTACGCGCGGCCAGCGAACACGCCGAGCGCATCCGCGCCTCGCACCGGCCGGTCAAACGGCAGCGCCCCGAAATCGCCGACGCCTTCCAGCGCGGCATCCAGCAGCGCCCGGTAACGCCTGCGCGGGATTTCGATCGCGCCGAACCCGCGCAGGTGATCGGTTACGAATTGCGTATCGAGCAGCACGAAGCCGCCTGCGATCAATCGGGCGACCAGATGCACAAGCGCGACCTTCGACGCGTCCCGCACGACATGAAACATGCTCTCGCCGAAAAACGCGCGGCCGAGCCTGACGCCGTAAAGGCCGCCCGCGAGTTGATCGTCCTGCCAGACCTCGATGCTGTGGCAATGGCCGAGTTCGTGCAGGGCGATATAGAGTTCGCGAA
This sequence comes from Bradyrhizobiaceae bacterium, assembly GCA_044508545.1. Lineage (GTDB taxonomy): Bacteria > Pseudomonadota > Alphaproteobacteria > Rhizobiales > Xanthobacteraceae > Nitrobacter. The sequence goes on from JBIQHO010000196.1 coordinate 5,175, forward strand.
TGCGGCGGTTGATCCAGGTATTGTCACGGCCGGGCTGCGGTGCGGCGCAGCCATCGATAACGGCCCTGAAGGCGGTATCAACCGTTACGGTGAAACTGTCCGATCGCACCGTGCGCGCGAGCCGCGAGGGGATTCGAAAGCCTTCGAGCGGAATCACGCCGCGCATCTTGGGCTCGACCCAGAACAGCGTCGGATCGTCGACGCTCTCCGCCATGGGGAAGATGCCACAGGCATAGGCGCGCAGCAGCAACTCGGGCGTGATCTCGGAAGCTGCGGTCTCGCGTGACATCGTGCGTCTTATAGCAGAACAGGAGCGCCGCCGCGCCGATAATCTGCCGGAGTGCACGGCGCGCCGTCACCGGCGATCGATCGCCGATGTCGTCGCCGTCGGTCGCGCGTTCTCGCCGGATCAGGAGCGGCGGAGGGCGGTTTCAAGTTCCCGTCATGTCACCGCTGGCGAGGTACTGCTCCAGCCAGTGGATGTGATAGTCGCCGTCGATGATGCCGGACTCGCGCACCAGAGCCCGGAATAGCGGCAGGGTGGTCTCGACGCCGTCCACCACCATCTCGTCCAGCGCCCGTCGCAGCCTCATCAGGCATTCGGCGCGGGTCTTGCCGTGGACGATCAGCTTGCCGACCAGCGAGTCGTAATAAGGCGGGATGACATAACCCTGATAAACGGCGGAATCGATCCGCACGCCAAGGCCGCCGGGCGGATGAAATCGCACGATCTTGCCAGGCGAGGGACGGAAGGTGACGGGATTCTCCGCGTTGATCCGGCATTCGATCGCATGGCCGCTCACGACGACTTCCTTCTGGGTCGCGGGAAGGTCGCCGCCGGCGGCAATGCGGATCTGCTCCAGCACCAGATCGATGTCGGTAATCATCTCGGTGACGGGATGCTCGACCTGGATGCGGGTGTTCATCTCGATGAAATAGAACTTGCCGTCCTCGTAAAGGAATTCGACGGTGCCGACGCCGAGATACTTTATCTCGCGCATCGCCTTGGCGACGGTTTCGCCGATCTTGTTGCGGGCGGCGGCGGTCAGGGCGGGCGAGGGGCCTTCTTCCCAGACCTTCTGGTGGCGGCGTTGCAGCGAGCAGTCGCGTTCTCCGAGATGGATGGCGCCGCCGCGGCCGTCGCCGAGCACCTGGATTTCGATGTGGCGCGGCTTCTGCAGATATTTCTCCAGGTAGACGGACGCATCGCCGAACGCCGCCCTGGCCTCGTTGCCGGCGGTCGAGATCGCCATCATCAGGTCGTCGGGCGTTTTTACGATTTTCATGCCGCGTCCGCCGCCGCCGGCGGCGGCTTTCACCAGCACGGGAAATCCGATCGCCTTGGCGATCGTCATGGCGTCGTCGTCCGGACCGATGCCGCCGTCGGAGCCCGGAACCACCGGGATGCCGAGCCGCTTCGCGGTTTTCTTGGCCTCGATCTTGTCGCCCATCAGGCGGATGTGTTCGGCCTTGGGGCCGATGAAATGCAGGCGGTGGTCGGCGAGGATTTCGGCGAAGCGGGCGTTCTCGGACAGAAAGCCGTAGCCGGGATGCACGGCGTCGGCGCCGGTGATCTCGCAGGCCGCCAGCAGCGCCGG
>JBIQHO010000197.1:0-6762 GCA_044508545.1 Bradyrhizobiaceae bacterium
GGAGGGCCGCGTGACCGGCGTGACCTTGAGCGATGGCAGGCCGATCGCGGCCGACGTCGTGGTGGTCGGCGTCGGCGTCCTGCCCAATGTCGAACTGGCGGCCGAGGCGGGCCTGCCGGTCGCTTCCGGCATCATCGTCGACGAGCATCTGCTCACCCCCGATCCGGACATTTCGGCGATCGGCGACTGCGCGCTGTTTACGAGCGTGCGGTTCGGCGCACCGCTCCGGCTCGAATCCGTGCAGAACGCAACCGATCAGGCGCGCTGCGTGGCGGCGCGGTTGACCGGCGACGCAAAGAGCTATGACAGCCTGCCGTGGTTCTGGAGCGATCAGGGTCCGGACAAGCTGCAGATCGCGGGACTCACCACCGGCTACGATCAGGTCGTGGTGCGCGGCGACGCCGGGCAGGGATCGTTCTCCGCGTTCTGTTACAAGGACGGCCGCCTGATCGGAATCGAATCCGTCAACCGCGCGTCGGATCACGTTTTCGGCCGCCGCATTCTCGCGGTGAACGGTTCGATTTCGCCTGAGCAGGCTGCCGACATCGGCTTCGACCTCAAGCAGGCGCTTGCCTGAGCTTCCCTAGCGTCTGTTTCAACCGCGTTGATTCAGACCCGTCGCCTGTCTTTTTGTTTGAGCCTAATCTTTTCCAAAACCCGGTTTCCAGTTGTCGGAATCAAGCTCTAAACGGGCCTCGTTGAACGATACGCGGCGCCTGCCGAGCGCGCCGCGATCAATCCGGGATGAGCAGACATCGATGTCACGCGCCTTTGCGCAGGTTGCGCTTGAGCGCCGGATGCATCGCCTTGCCCGCATCACTATATCGTAGAGACCCCGCCGGGTATCCGGTCTGGCAAACCCATCCATTGGAAGGGAGCTGAACGCGCGCGGTGGCGGAGGCTGGATCACGGAAGGAGGGAGCGATGACGGTTTATGCCGGCCCGGTCTTCGACATGGCGGCTCGGCAGTTCGAGGTGATCGCCGATCACCTGTCGATCCCGATGGACGAGCGCGAACGCATCCTGATGCCGAAGCGGGCGATCACGGTGTCCTGCCCGATCCACCGCGATGACGGGTCGATCGCGGTTTTCGAGGGTTACCGCGTCCAGCATCACCTGACGCTCGGTCCCACCAAAGGCGGGACCCGCTTCGCGCCGGGCGTGGATATCGGCGAGGTGGCTGCGCTCGCCATCTGGATGAGCTGGAAATGCGCGCTGGTCGGATTGCCTTATGGCGGAGCCAAGGGCGGCGTCAGGGTCGATCCCCGGTCGATTTCGATACGCGAACTGGAAGGCTTGTCGCGCCGCTACATGCAGGAGATGATCCCGTTCGTCGGGCCGCACACCGACGTGATGGCGCCGGACATGGGCACCAACGAACAGGTGATGGCATGGTTCATGGACACCTATTCCATGTATCAGGGCCGCACCGTTCCCGAGATTGTCACCGGCAAGCCGGTGAGTTCGGGCGGTACGCTCGGTCGCCGCGAAGCCACCGGCCGCGGCGTCGCCCATCTCGCCCGCCGCGTGATGAGCGAACTGGGCATCGCGGCCGGCGGCGCAACAGCGGTCGTTCAGGGTTTCGGCAATGTCGGCTCCCACGCGGCGCTCGAGCTTTACAATTCCGGCATCAAGATCATCGCGGTCAGCGATCACACCGACGCGCTTTATGACCGCAACGGACTGGATATTCCCGCGCTGGCGCGCCATGCCGCAACTCATGGCGGCATTGCCGGCTATTCCAGCGAACTTCACCACGATGCGGCGGCGATCCTGACGCTGCCGTGCGATGTGCTCGTTCCGGCCGCCATCGAGCGCGTGATCGATGCGCATGTCGCCGAGAATCTGAAATGCCACGTGCTGGCCGAGGGCGCCAACGGGCCGACGACGCCGGAGGCCGATCTGGTATTGGGGAAGCGCCAGCACGAGATTTTCGTGATTCCCGACATTCTCTGCAATTCCGGCGGCGTCGTGGTCAGTTATTTCGAATGGGTGCAAGACCTGCAGCAACTGTTCTGGGAAGAAGAGGAAGTCGTGCGCCGCGAATACCAAACCCTGGATCGGGCGTTCGACCAGATGGTCAGCCGCGCGAAAAAGGACCGCATCCCGCATCGCACCGCGGCAATGGCGATTGGCGTCGAGAAGGTGCGGGCCGGCAAGATCACGCGGGGGCTTTTTCCGTGAGGGGCTGAAAGGTCCCGAAACAGCCGCGGCCGCGCAATTGTCCCCACCTTCGTGCGGCTTTACCTCAGTCTTTAGTTGAATCCGGAATGATGCAACGCAGCATTTTCTTGACTTTCGGCAAAGTGAGTATTTACTCACATCGCCATGAGCAACCTGCGGATGACCGGCGATCTTCGCCGCGAACTGATCTTGAGCGCCGCGAAGCAGTGCTTTGCGCGCTACGGATTCGCGGGCACGACCACCAGGAGCGTGGCCGCCGCCGCCTCGATCTCCGAAGCATTGCTGTTCAAGCACTTCCCCAGCAAGTCGGCGCTCTATGCCGAAATCCTGGCTGAGGCCTGCCAGGCCGATCCGGCGCTGCACCGCCTGCTCGATCGCGAACCATCGACGGAAACGCTGGTCGTCCTCATCCGCGGCATGGTGGAACATTTCCTGAATGCTTCGGCTTTTCCGGATCAGCAGGAGGCGCAGCGCTTGCGCCTGATGATCTCGAGTCAGCTCGACGACGGCGAATTTGCCCGCCTGCTGTATGAAAAAATCCGGGACCTGATCGGACAGGCCTTTGCGGCGTCGCTTGAGCGTGCGATCGCCTCGGGAGATGCCGTGCCGGTCGGGCGCGATCCGCTCAATCTGTTCTGGTTTGCCCATCACACGGTTCTCATGATGGTTCTAACCAAGCTTCCTTCGGTTCCGACCCTGACCTATGGGGCCGCGCCCGATCTGGAACGGCAGATTTGTGAATTCATTCTTCGTGGTGTCGGTCTGAACGCAGCGGCAATTGCCTTGCATCTGAACCGGGAACCTGTATGCAACGCCGCCCAAACACCGGCCGCAGAAAGTGCATGACATGACGGTAACAAGGGAAGGCAGCGCTAGCGACAAGGCTCGTGTTTCGACACAAGACCTGGACGAGAAGTCTCGCGCGCGTCCGGTACGCTTGAAGCGCTGGTTCATCATTGTCGGCTTGCTGCTTGCGCTGCTTGTCGGCGCGCTGGTCGGCTTCAACGCCTTCCGTGCGCAGAAGATCAAGGAGTTTTTCGCCAGCAACAAGCCGCCACCGGTGACGATCAGCGCGGTCGAGGCGAAATCCGAGGTCCTGCCGAACCTGCAACGGGCGGTGGGCAGCCTGGCGGCGGTGCATCAGGTCAACGTCACGTCCGATGTCAGCGGCCGCATCACCGACATCCTGTTCACCGCCGGTAGTCGCGTGACAAAGGGCACGCCGCTGGTGCAGTTGTTCGATCAGCCGGACCAGGGCGATCTCGCCAATTACAAGGCGCAGGCGACCGTCGCCAGACTCGCTCTAGAGCGAGCGCAACAGCTCGCGGCGCGGCAGGTCGGCCCGCAGGTCACGGTGGACCAGGCGCAGGCCGCGTTCGACCAGGCCAATGCCGGCATCGCCAAGACCGAGGCGATCATTTCGCAGAAACTGGTGCGCGCCCCGTTCGACGGCGTGCTCGGCGTGCGTCAGGTGGAGGTGGGGCAATTCCTCACCGCCGGCACGCAGATCGTCTCGCTGACCGATCTGTCGACGCTGTTTGCGAACTTCACCGTCACCGAAAAGGACAGCGGCCGGCTCAAGGTCGGCCAGACCGCGCGGGTTTCGGTCGACGCCTATCCGGGCAAGCAGTTCGACGGCAAGATCACCACCATCGAACCGCAGATCGCGACCGACACCCGCAACATCCGCGTCCAGGCGACCATCAACAACCCCGGCGATATCCTCAAACCCGGCATGTTCGCGGAAGTGACCGTGGTGCTGCCCGACAAGCCGGCGGTCGTCACCGTGCCGGAAACCGCGGTCGAATATTCGCTGTATGGCGACTCCGTGTTTCTCATCAAGGAGCATAAGGACGATGACGGCAAGACCAGCCTGACCGCCGAGCAGACCTTCGTGCGCACCGGCGACCGGATCAACGGGCGCGCGGTGATCGAGAAGGGGCTGAAGCCCGGCGACAGGGTCGCCGCGGTCGGCCAGCTCAAGCTGCAGTCGGGCGCCGCCGTCGAAATCTCCAAGGATCCGCTGCCGCCGATTCCAGAAAAGCCGCCGCTGAATTGATTACGGTTGGGACCGCCGCAGGCGGCCCGCATCGATCGAACGTCTCGCGGTCCTGCTCCGGTCAGTGGAGCGGATCCGCGTCAAGGGAGCGCCTGCAATGGCATTCACCGATATCTTCATCAAGCGGCCGGTCCTGGCGGTCGTCGTCAGCCTGCTGATCCTGCTGATCGGCCTGGCGTCCGCCTACAATTTGCCGATCCGGCAGTACCCGAAGTTGTCCAACACCGTGATCACGGTCACGACGACCTATCCCGGCGCGTCTCCGGAATTGATGCAGGGCTTTATCACCACGCCGATCGAGCAGGCGGTCGCGTCGGCCGAGGGCGTCGACTACATCACCTCCGCCTCGACCCAGAGCCAGAGCCAGATCAAGGTTTTTGTCAAATTGAACTTTGATCCGAACGCGGCGCTCACGGAAGTGCTGTCGAAGGTCAATTCGGTGAAGTACCTGATACCGAAGGAAGCCAACGATCCGGTGATCGTGAAGTCGACCGGCGAGACCACGGCGGTGATGTATATCGGCTTCTCGAGCGACGAACTGTCGGGATCGGCGATTTCCGATTACCTGACGCGCGTGGTGCAGCCGATCCTTTCGACCGTGGACGGCGTGGCTTCCGCCGACATCCTGGGCGGCCAGACCTTCGCGATGCGGGTCTGGCTCGATCCGCTGAAGATGGCCGGGCGCAACGTGAGCACCACGGAGGTCGCCCTGGCGATCGCCGCCAACAACTTCCAGGCGGCAGCCGGCCAGACCAAGGGCTTCTACACGATCTCCAACGTCTCGACCAATACCGACCTGCAGAGCGTCGAGCAGTTCAAGCGCATGACGGTGAAGGCCAAGGACGGCGGCTTCGTGCGCATGGAGGACATCGCCGAGATCGAGCTTGCCGCGCAGAGCACGGATGCCAGCGTCGCCTTCAGCGGCCAGCGCGCGATCTTCATCGGCGTCCAGGCGACCCCGCAGGGCAACCCGCTGAACATCGTTTCGGGCGTGCGCGCGCTGTTCCCCGACATCGAGCGGAATCTTCCGCCCTCGATGAAGATGAAGGTGGCCTACGATTCAACCAAGTTCATCACCTCTTCGATTCACGAGGTCCAGAAGACCTTGATCGAGGCGGTCATCATCGTCATCATCGTGATCTTCCTGTTCCTCGCCTCGTTGCGCTCGGTCATCATTCCGGTGGTGACGATCCCGCTGTCGCTGATCGGCGTTTGCGCGCTGATGATGGCGGCGGGATTCAGTTTAAATCTGCTGACGCTGCTGGCGATGGTGCTGGCCATCGGACTGGTGGTCGATGACGCCATCGTGGTGGTGGAAAACATCCACCGCCATCTGGAGGAGGGCAAGACGCCGGTTCAGGCGTCGTTGCAGGGCGCGCGCGAAATCGTCGGCCCGGTCATCTCGATGACGATCACGCTGGCTGCCGTCTATGCGCCGATCGGTTTTCTCGGCGGCCTCACCGGCGCGCTGTTCCGCGAATTCGCCTTCACGCTGGCAGGCGCGGTGATCGTCTCCGGCGTGATCGCGCTGACGCTGTCGCCGATGATGTGCTCGGTGCTGCTCAAGCACGGCAACCAGAGCTGGTTCACCGTCAAGGTCGACAAGATCTTCACCTCGGTCACGCACTGGTACGGCCGCAAACTGGACCGTTCGCTCGATTACCGGCCGATCACGGCGCTGTTCGCGGTGACAATTCTCGGACTCGTCGGCTTCCTCTACATGAACACGTCGAAAGAACTGGCGCCTGAGGAGGATCAGGGCATCGTCTTCGCAGTTATCAAGGGACCGAAATACGCCAACATCGACTATATGGATTTTTACGGTGACAAGCTCGACAAGGCGTTTGCGAGCTTTCCCGAGACCGACCTGCGCTTCATGATCAATGGCACCGCCGGTATCAACAACGGCATCGCCGGCATGTTGCTGAAGCCGTGGGACGAGCGCAAGCGCAGTGCGATGGATCTCAAGCCGCTGGTGCAGGCCGACATCAGCAAGGTCGAAGGTGTGAATGCCTTCGCCTTCAACCGGCCGCCGCTGCCGGGCGGCCCGGGTGGCCTGCCGGTGCAGGTCGTACTTTACACCACGGCCGGCTTTCAGGCGGTCTATGACGAGATGAAAAAGCTCAAGGACGCGGCGCGCAAGAGCGGTCTCTTCATCGTCACCGACAGCGATCTCGACTACAACCAGCCGGTGGTGCGCGTCACCATCGACCGGACCAAGGCGAACGACCTCGGCGTCAACATGCAACAGATCGGCGCGACGCTGGCGACGCTGCTCGGCGGCAACTACGTGAACCGCTTCAATCTCCAGGGACGCTCCTATCAGGTCATCCCGCAGGTGCCGCGCGGCCTTCGCCTGTCGCCGGAATCACTCGACGGCTACTATGTGCCGAGCAATACCGGCCAGCAGATTCCGCTGTCCACGCTGGTGACGATCAAGACCGAAACCGACCCTAACGCGCTGACGCACTATAACCAGCTCAACGCGGCGACCTTCCAGGCCGTGCCGATGCCGGGCG
>JBIQHO010000198.1:0-6726 GCA_044508545.1 Bradyrhizobiaceae bacterium
GCGAGCGCGGCTATCACGGCGTCGGCTTCGGCGGCACCTCGGTCGGCGGCATCGTCAGCAACCGCAAGATGTTCGGCGCGCTGCTGACCGGCGTCGACCATCTGCAATCCACCTACGACCGTGACAAGCAGGCGTTCAGCAAGGGCGAGCCTGATTACGGCGCGCATTTCGCCGACGAACTGGAGCGCCTCGTCGGCCTGCACGGCGCCAACACCATCGCCGCCGTGATCGTCGAGCCGATGGCGGGATCGACCGGCGTGCTTCCCTCGCCCAAGGGCTACCTCGAGCGGCTGCGCGAGATCACCCGGAAGCACGGCATCCTCCTGATCTTCGACGAGGTCATCACCGGCTTCGGCCGGCTCGGCTACGCGTTCGCCGCTGAACGCTACGGCGTGCTGCCGGACATGATCACCTTCGCCAAGGGGATCACCAACGGCGCGGCTCCGATGGGCGGCGTGCTGGTGCGCGACACCATCCACGACGCCTTCATGTCCGGCCCGCCCAACGCGGTGGAGCTGTTCCACGGCTATACCTACTCGGCGCACCCGCTGGCCTGCGCCGCCGGCCTCGCCACCCTCGACATCTACCGCGACGAAAAGCTGTTCGAGCGCGCCAGGGCGCTCGAGCCGACATTCGCCGACGCGGTGATGAGCCTGCGCAGCGAGCCCAACGTGGTCGACATCCGCACCGTCGGAATCACGGCGGGCATCGATCTTGCTCCCAACGGCAACGGCCCAGGCGACCGCGGCTTCGCGGCGCTGAGAAGCGGCTTCCATGACCACGACGTGATGATGCGCATCGCCGGCGACACGCTGGCGCTGACCCCGCCGCTGATCGCCAGCGACGACCAGATCGGCGAGATCATCGACAAGGTCGCCAGGGTGATTCGCGCGGTCGCCTGAGCGTCTGGTCCGATTCCGGCGGAAACGGTAGAAGACTGCCCGCCGAATCACCGATAATGGTAGTGTGACGGTCCGAAAGCGCCGGGAATCGTCCGGCGGCGGGAGCTTTTTCGCGCCAGATGATCCGCATGTCCACGATTTTCGTCGCCATCTGCATGGTGCTGGTCTCCGGCTCGCTCGGCGTCGCGCTCTATTCGCTGACCAGCCTGCGCGCGTCGGAAGCCGCCGTCGTGGCGCTGGCGGCCCTGACCTTTCTCATTCTCTACAACGCGGTCGCCATGCGGATGCGCGACCGCAGCGACGTCGACGGCCAGATCGCCGATCTGTCGCACGGCATCGCCGACCTCGCCCGCCAGGTCACTGAATTCGGACGCCGCCTCGCAGCCGCGGAGAGCAAGGTGGTTTCGGCCGGCTCCGCCTCGCACGACCGCGTTCAATCGGGGCTTCAATCCGCGCTCGGGGAAATCAGCGAGCTTGGCGGACTGGTCAGGCAGCTCGCCGCCTCGGTCGCCGCCCATGAGGACATCCTGGTGTCGCTGCCCTCGCAGGTCCCGCCGCCCGCGGCCGAACCCGCGCCCCCGGTTCGGGTCTCGGTGCCTGCGCCTGCTCCCGTCCGGCCGCCCGCGGCGAGCCCTGCGCCGAGCCGCAACGAAGCGCCGATCCTGACCACGATCAGGAGCGCCATCGAGGACAACAGCGTCGATATCTTCCTGCAGCCCATCGTCACGCTTCCGCAGCGCAAGACGCGCTATTACGAAGCGGTGACGCGGCTGCGCGATGCCCACGGCACACTGGTGACGGCCAGCGATTTCATCCCCGCCGCCGAAGCGGCCGGCCTGATGGGACGCATCGACAACATGGTGGTGGTGCGCTGCATGGAGGTGTTGCGCCGGCTCCAGATGCGCAACAAGGACGCCAGCCTGTTCTGCAACCTCGCCGCGGCGACGCTGGGCAACCGCGCCGCATTCGGGCAGTGCCTCGATTTTCTCGAAGCCAATCGCGCGCTGGCGCCTTCGCTGATCCTCGAATTCAGGCACAGCACGCTGCGCGGCCTCGGCCCGACCGAAAGCGAGCACCTCGCCGCGCTGGCGCAGCGCGGCTACCGGTTCTCCATCGATCACGTGACCGACCTGCGCATCGAGCCGCGCGAGCTGGCCGACCGCGGCGTCCGCTTCATCAAGGTGCCGGCCTCGCTACTTCTCGACCCGAACCAGGCGTCGGCCTCCGACATCCATCCGGCCGATATCTCCGATCTGCTCGGACGATTCGGCATCGACCTGATCGCGGAGCGGATCGAGGACGAGCGGGCGGTGGTCGACCTGCTCGACTACGACATCCGCTTCGGTCAGGGTGTTCTGTTCGCCGCGCCGCGACCGCTGCGCCCGGACGCAGCCACGGACACGGCCGACAAGCCGAGAATCGGCGCCATCAAGCCGGACCATCCGGCCCGCCTGACCGGCGCAGCCGCACTGGCGCGCCGCGTCGGCGGCGTGGCCTGAAGAGCATCCAAGCACAATGACGGCCCTTCGTTTCGTCGACCATCTGCGCGACCTCGCGACCGGCAGGGATGTCGTGCTGAGCGACATCTGGGGCGTCGTCCACAACGGCCTCGTGTCCTTTCCCGAAGCCTGCGCGGCGCTGAAAACCTTCCGCGACAAGGGCGGCACCGTCATCCTCATCACCAACGCGCCGCGTCCCGCCGAGGCGGTGCAGCGGCAGTTGCGCAAATTCGGCGTCCCCGACGACAGCTATGACGCCATCACGTCATCCGGCGATCTGGCGCGCTGCTACGTCGCCGAGCATCCTGACAAGGCTGTCTACTGGCTCGGACCGGAGCGCGACAGTTCCATCCACAGCGGCCTCGATCCCGTATTCGCGCCGATCGAGCGCGCCGACTACATCATCTGCACCGGTCCATTCGATGACGAGACCGAAACGGCGGAGGACTATCGCGCCTTGATGATGCAGGCGCGCGAACGCAGGCTGCCGCTGATCTGCGCCAACCCCGATATCGTCGTCGAAAGCGGGGACCGGCTGCTCTATTGCGCCGGCGCGATCGCCGAACTCTATCGCGAACTCGGCGGCGAGGTAATTTTTTACGGCAAGCCGCACCGGCCGATCTACCAGCGCGCCATGGCGCTGGCGCGGGAGCGGCGCGGCCAGGACACGCCGCTGAGCCGGGTGCTCGCCATCGGCGATTCCGTGCGCACGGACCTGATGGGCGCCCACGCCTTCGGCATCGACCTGCTGTTCCTGACGCGCGGCATCCATTCCGAGGAATTCGCCGGCGTCGACCAGCTCGATCCGGCCTCGGTCAAGGAATTGTTCGGTCATCCGCCGCTGGCGCTGATGCGCGAACTGAAGTGGTGAGGCTCACGTCTGACGGTGAGCACCGCAGTTTCCATTCGTCATGGCCGGGCATAGCCGTTCGACGAACGGCGTCGCTTTCGCTCGCCTATGGTCCCGGCCATCCACGTCTTTCTCGCTGAATCGCCGCCAAGACGTGGATGCCCGTGACAAAAACGGGCATGACGGACACCATATCGTCGGAGCAGGAATCGAAACAACGTCAGCTCGAAAAGCGCCAGCGATTTACGCCGGAACGCTGTCGGGAAACACCGCTTCGATCTTGTTCTTCAGCGTCGCCGCGTTGAACGGCTTGACGATGTAGTTGTTCACGCCGGCCTTCTTGGCTGCGATCACGTTCTCGGTCTTCGATTCCGCCGTGATCATGATGAACGGCGTCATCGCAAGATTGGCATCGGCGCGGACTTCCCTCAGCAGGTCGTAGCCGGTCATCGGCTCCATGTTCCAGTCGGAGATCACGAGGCCGTATTTCTTGGTGCGCATCTTGTTCAGCGCCGCCGAACCGTCGCTGGCGTCGTCGATGTTCTCGAACCCAAGCTGCTTGAGAAGATTCCTGATGATGCGGATCATGGTGTTGTAGTCGTCCACCACAAGTACCGACATCGACAAATCAACTGCCATTTCGAACCCCCTGCACGCCACATTCTATGTGTGCCGAAATCGTCAAGGCCCGCCTGTGCGGGCCATCCTGGGAGCATGCCGGAATTCGCCGGTCCTGCCCCGCGGGTCGGCCCCCCTTCCTACTACCCAGCCCTTAAACAGCGCGTTAATCCGGGAATGGATGTGGGCACCGGGTTTCCGAAAAGCCTGGCCGGCACGCTTGACTTCAACCGGCTCCCCACCCATCAACGAACCGGTAATGACCTCCCGATTTGTCATCATCCGCGACACCACGCCTGCCGCTGCGATTCCCAAGGGTTCGGTGGTGGCGATGGGCAATTTCGACGGCGTGCATCTCGGCCACCGCGCGGTGATCTCGGCGGCGCTTCAGATGGCCCGTTCCCGCAACAGGCCGGCCCTTGCGGTCACCTTCGAGCCGCACCCGCGAAAGTTTTTCAGCCCGAACACGCCGCAATTCCGCCTGACCGACGAGACCAACAAGCTGCGATTGCTGGCTGCAACGGGCCTCGCCGGGGCCGTGGTCATGACCTTCGACGCCGCGCGAGCGGGCACCACGGCGCAGGATTTCATTCACCATGATCTGATTGACCGCCTCGGCGTCAGCGGCATCGCCGTCGGCTACGATTTCCATTTCGGCAAGGGCCGGGTCGGTTCGCCCAGCCTTTTGGCGAGCGAGGCGACGCGCTTCGGCATCGAGGTCGACGTCCAGCCTCATGTCGATATCGACGAGCGTCCGGTGTCGTCCAGCGCGATCCGCATGGCGCTGGCGGAAGGCCAGATCGCGGACGCCAGCGCCATGCTCGGCGGACTCTGGTTCGTGACCGGCGAGGTGATCCACGGCGACAAGCGCGGCGCGGGGCTCGGCTATCCCACCGCCAATATCCGGCTCGACAAGGATTGCGGCCTCAGGCATGGCGTCTATGCGGTGCGGGTCGGTCGGGGGATGGAGCGCTTCGACGGCGTGGCGAGCTTCGGCCGCCGCCCGACCTTTGACAACGGCGCGCCGCTGCTCGAAGTGTTCCTGTTCGACTTCAAGGGCGACCTCTACGGGACCGCGCTGGACGTGGCCTTCATCGGCTTCATTCGCGAGGAATTGAAATTCGACAGCGTCGAGGCGCTGGTTCGCCGGATGGATGGCGATGCGACCATCGCACGGACCATGCTCGCGGCCGCGCCGGATGCGTTCCCGAAGCTGGGAGAGATCGGGTGAGCCGCACTTCGTCCCTTTCCCCTTGCAGGAGAGGGTAAAGATGCTCAAACGAGTTTCCCCTTCCCGCCAAAACACGCTATTCACCCGCCATGACCGAAAAGCTGAAAAATTCCAACGCCCCAGACTATTCCAAGACCCTCTATCTGCCGCAGACGGAATTTCCGATGCGCGCCGGACTGCCGCTGCGCGAGCCGGAGATCCTGAAGCGCTGGAACGAGATCGATCTTTACGGGCAACTGCGCGAGCGCGCGAAGGGGCGGCCGAAATTCGTGCTGCATGACGGGCCGCCCTACGCCAACGGGCATATCCATATCGGCCATGCGCTCAACAAGATCCTCAAGGACGTCGTGACCAAAAGCCAGCAGATGCTGGGGCACGATTCCAATTACGTGCCGGGCTGGGACTGCCACGGCCTGCCGATCGAATGGAAGATCGAGGAGGAGAACTACCGCTCCAAGGGCAAGGCGAAACCGAACTTCAAGGAGCCGGCCGCGATGGTCGCGTTCCGCAAGGAATGCCGCGCCTATGCCGGGCACTGGCTGAACGTGCAGCGGGAGGAGTTCAAGCGCCTCGGCATCATCGGCGACTGGGAGCATCCCTACGCCACCATGACCTATCCGGCCGAAGCGCAGATCGCGCGCGAACTGATGAAGTTCGCCGCCAACGGCACGCTTTATCGCGGCTCCAAGCCGGTGATGTGGAGCGTGGTCGAGAAGACCGCGCTGGCGGAGGCCGAGGTCGAATACGAGGACCACACCTCGGATACGGTGTGGGTGAAGTTTCCGGTGACCTCGCCGGCGCACGGCGCGCTGGCGCAGGCGAGCGTGGTGATCTGGACCACGACGCCATGGACGCTGCCGGGCAATCGCGCCATCAGCTTTTCGAACAAGATCGCCTACGGTCTTTACAGGGTCACCGATGCGCCGGCCGACAACTGGGCTAAGGCCGGCGACCTGCTGATCCTCGCCGACAAGCTGGCGGAAGACGTCTTCAAGCAGGCGCGCGTCACGGCCTACGAGAAGGTGCGCGACATTCCCGCCGATACGCTGGATGCGGTGGAATGCGCACACCCGCTGAAGGGTTTTGAGGGCGGCTACGCGTTCACCGTGCCGCTGCTCGACGGCGACCATGTCACCGACGATACCGGCACCGGCTTCGTCCACACCGCGCCGGGGCACGGCCGCGAGGACTTCGACATCTGGACTCACAATGCGCGCGAGCTTGAGGCGCGCGGCATCTCGACAGCGATTCCCTACACCGTCGACGAGAACGGCGCGCTCACCGCACAGGCGCCCGGCTTCGAAGGCAAGCGCGTCATCGACGACAAGGGCAACAAGGGCGACGCCAACGAGGCGGTCATCAAGGCCCTGGTCGAACGCAACATGCTTCTCGCGCGCGGGCGCTTGAAACACCAGTACCCGCATTCGTGGCGCTCGAAGAAGCCGGTGATCTTCCGCAATACGCCGCAGTGGTTCATCGCGATGGACAGGGAGATCCTTCCTTTTCCCTCCCCCCTTGTGGGGGAGGGGCAGGGCGGGGGGTCGGCCACAAGCGCCGCACTCGCGAACGCCCCCACCCCCAACCCCTCCCCACAAGGGGGAGGGGAGCCGAACCTCCGTGCGCAAC
>JBIQHO010000199.1:0-6724 GCA_044508545.1 Bradyrhizobiaceae bacterium
CCCTCTCCCGCTTGCGGGTCGAGACGAGCAAAGCTCGCTCTGAGAGCGTTGGGGAGGCGGCAATGTCGATGCCCCCCACCCGACCGATTTCGTCGGTCGATCTCCCGCAAGCGGGAGAGGTGAAGAGGCGCTCGTTGGAATTCAGGGCAACCATGACCCATCTAACGGCCGAAAGGCACCCTACTCCGCCGCGGTTGCCGCTTCGGCCCGCGCCTTGGCGCCGGAGCCATAACGCCGCTCGATGTAATCGATCACCAGCGCCTTGAAGTCCTGCGCGATTGCCGGCCCGCGCAGCGTCTTGAACTTCTTGCCGTCGACGAAGACCGGCGCGGCCGGCGCCTCGCCGGTGCCGGGCAGCGAAATGCCGATATCGGCGTGCTTGGATTCACCGGGGCCGTTGACGATGCAGCCCATGACCGTGACGTTGAGCTGCTCGACGCCGGGATACTGCGCCTTCCAGTTCGGCATCTCGTCGCGGATGAAGTCCTGGATCGATCGCGCCAGTTCCTGGAACGTGGTCGAGGTGGTGCGTCCGCAGCCGGGACATGCCGCGACCAGCGGCACAAAGGTGCGGAAGCCCATGGTCTGCAGCAGTTCCTGCGCGACCTGTACTTCCAGCGTGCGGTCGCCGCCGGGCTCGGGCGTCAGCGAAATGCGGATGGTGTCGCCGATGCCCTGCTGCAAAAGGATTCCGAGCGCGGCGCTTGAGGCGACGATGCCTTTTGAGCCCATGCCGGCTTCGGTCAGACCAAGATGGATCGCATAGTCGGAGCGTTCCGCCAGCGTCTGGTAGACGGCGATCAGATCCTGCACCGCCGAGACCTTCGCCGACAGGATCATCCTGTTTTTCGGCAGGCCGATCTCCTCGGCGCGCTTCGCCGACAATAGCGCCGACTGCACCATGGCCTCGCGGGTCACCGCGCGGGCATCGAGCGGCGCAGCCGATTTGGCGTTCTCTTCCATCAGATGCGTCAGCAATTCCTGATCGAGCGAGCCCCAGTTGGCGCCGATCCGAACCGCCTTGCCGTATTTGATCGCGGTCTCGACGATGTCGGTGAACTGCTTGTCGCGCTTGTCCTTGAAACCGACATTGCCCGGATTGATGCGGTACTTGTCGAGCGCCTCGGCGCAGGCCGGATGATCGGCCAGCAGTTTGTGGCCGATGTAGTGGAAATCACCGATCAGCGGCGTGGTGACGCCGCGCTTGCGCAGGCCGTCGCGGATACGCGGCACGGCGGCGGCGGCCTCGTCGCGATCCACCGTGATGCGGACCATTTCCGAGCCGGCGCGCGACAGGGCGGCGACCTGCGCGATGGTGCCCTCGATGTCGGCGGTGTCGGTATTGGTCATCGACTGCACCACGATCGGCGCGCCGCCGCCGACGGCGACGTGGCCGACCATGACCTGCGTGGTTCTGTGCCGCGGACTGGGGCCTGCGACGTCGATTTGCGACGGGTTTTCGAGCTTGTTCATGGGTCTCAAATATCAGGTTTTCGTGACATTCAGTAACGGATCAATGGCGAGCGGGGAAGACCGATCGAATCAAAGGCCGGCAACCACCACTGGCGACGCAAGTCAAAGCCGGCGTCAGCGGGTCATTGATGATGAGATAGCCCGCCGCGACGTCAAACAAAGGGGGCATGGAGGCAAAAGCCGGCAATTTGCCGGCGGAACAGGTTTTAACCATTGAAAACCATATCAAAATTTCCACCGGGATGGCCCGCTGACGCGACTAGAGCGGTTTGGAGCGAAGCATGTCCTCGGGCTTGACCTGAGGATGGAATCCGGTTCGCGTGAAGAAAACACGTCAAATCAAAAAGCTAGCCCGCGCTCTGGCAATGCGCGCAGGTGCCGGTGATTTCGACCACGGACAGCTTCGGCGTGAATCCGGTGGAGCGGGCGGCGTCGCTGAGGCTCTGCGCCACGCGGCTTGCCGGAATTTCGCCGACCGAACCGCAATGCTCGCAGATCAGAAACGCCACCATCGCGCTCGCATCGTGGTCGTGCCCGCAGGCCAGAAACGCGTTGCGGCTTTCGATGCGGTGAACGAGGCCGTTCTCCATCAGAAAGTCGAGCGCGCGATAGACCGTGATCGGCGCCGGGCGCGGCATCGATTTGGCCAGTTCCTCGATCACCTCATAGGCGCCGAGCGGCCGATGGCTCGACAGCAATGCCTGCAGCACCTGGCGGCGGATCGGCGTGAATTTCTGCGCGCGCTGGGCGCAGACCTTCTCGGCATGGCTGATGGCCTCCGAGGCGCAGCGGTCGTGATCGTGCCCCGGCACGGGGAATGTCGGTCTGGTCGCTGTCATCTGACCTATTTAACCCGTTTGAGCGGACTTCGTCCCCTGTTTCCCGCGGCGAGCCCCGACATTCGTCATCCGCCTATTGCAGCGCAGCATATGCCGATCCGGGCCGTTTTCCAGATTCGCTCGCCGATTCGGCCCCCGACAAACCGGCCATGAGTTTTCCGCAGGGCAGCTTTTCCAAAGTGGAGGTAATGCTTTTCATATGCTTGCTTATTATAACGAATGTTAGGAGTTTCCCGAAATGCCGGACCGTTCGGTCGAAAGCGACTTTCTGTTTACCCTGTTCGAGGTGCAGCGCCTGCTCCGGCTCTTTGCCGACAAACAGGCATCGCGCTACGGCCTGAACCGGGCGCAGTGGGCCGTGCTCGCCAAACTGGAGCGCACCGAGGGGCTGAAGCAGGCCGATGTCGCCGAGCTGATGGAAATGCAGCCGATCACGCTGACGCGCCTGATCGACAAACTCTGCAAGGCCGGTCTGATCGAGCGCCGCGGCGACGAAACCGACCGGCGCATCAATCGTCTTTACCTGACCGCAGCCGCGCGGCCTTTGCTGGCCCAGCTCGCTGTATTGCGCGGCGAAATCACGCGAGCTGCGCTCGCCGATATCAGCCTCTCCGACGCGCACCGTCTGATCGAGCAACTTCAAACCGTCAAAGACAACGTTCGTAACGCGCTGCAGGGCAACGCGCCCATCGACAGTGAGAAAATGAAAGAGCGGCACTATGGCTGAGCCCGCCCTCAAATTTCCGCCCGACCAGAAGGTCCCGCCCACTGAGCCGCCGCCGCCGCCGACGGCCATCGATGCAACGCCGCGCCGGCGGTTGCTGGCTTCGCTGCGCCGCTACCGCCGGCCGCTGCTCCTGGTCGTGCTGCCGCTGATCGCGCTGATCGCCGGGCTGACGTTCTATCTGTCGGGCGGCCGCTACGTGACCACCGACGACGCCTATGTGGGCGCGCAGAAGGTGCTGATCACGCCCGAGGTCTCGGGCAAGATCGACAGCGTGACGGTCAAGGAAGGCCAGCACGTCAAACAGGGCGATCCTTTGTTCGAGATCGATCCCGTGCCGTTCCGCCTGGCCGTGCAGCAGGCGCAAGCGAAGCTGAACGACGCGACGGTCGAGTACAACACGCTGAAATCAAACCTCGCCAATTATGCGCAATCGCAGACGCTTGCCCAGCAGAGCATCGACGTCAAGCAACGCGACGTCGATCGCAAGACGACGCTCGTGAAAAGCAATTCCGGATCACGGCTTGATCTCGACAATGCCGTCAGCGCGCTGGTGCAGGCCGAGGGCGTGGACCAGATTCTGCAGCAGCAGATCGCCACCGCGCGCAACAAGCTGCTCGGCGATCCGGATCTGCCGCTGGAAAAATTCCCGGCCTATGCGCAGGCCAAGGCCGCTTTGGCCGACGCGGAGCGCAACCTTAAGAATACGGAGCTTCGCGCGCCGATCGACGGCATCGCGACCCAGGTCGACAATATCCAGCTCGGCCGCTTCGTCGCCGCCGGAACGCCGGTGTTCAGCATCGTCGATCTCGATCACCCGTGGGTCGATGCCAATCCCAAGGAATCCGACTTTACCTACGTGGCCGTCGGACAACCCGTCGATCTCTCCATCGATTCCTTCCCCGATCATGTCTTCAAGGGCACGGTCGGGGCGCTCAGTCCCGGCACCGGCGCGACATTCGCGATCCTGCCGCCGCAGAACGCCACCGGTAACTTCGTGAAGGTCGTGCAGCGCATTCCCGTGCGGATCTATTTCGACAGGAGCGATCCTGCCGTGGCCAAGCTGAAATCCGGCATGAGCGTCAACGTCTCGATCGACACCCACCACCGCCGCACGCTCGCCGGCCTGCTCGGCCTGTCCCGCACAAAGCAGGAATAACGCGATGCCAACGGCCACAGCACAGTCCGTCACCGGTCCGTGGCTTCGCCGGAACATGGTGACGATCTGCGCCATGACCGCGTCCATCATGCAGGCGCTCGACGCCACGATCGCCAACGTCGCGCTGCCCTACATGCAGGGGTCGCTGTCGGCCTCGCAGGACCAGATCAACTGGGTGCTGACCTCCTACATCGTGGCGGCGGCCATCATGACCGCGCCGGTCGGCTGGATCGCCAACCGCTTCGGCCGCAAACGTATCTTCATCCTCTGTGCGGCCGGATTCACCTTCGCATCCGTCTTGTGCGGGCTGGCGCAGGATATCACCCAGATGGTGCTGTTCCGTTTGCTGCAAGGCATGTTCGGCGCGGCGCTGGTGCCGCTGTCGCAGGCGGTGATGCTCGACGCCTACGCGCTGCATGAGCGCGCCAAGGCGATGGCGATCTGGGGCATGGGCGTCATGCTGGGGCCGATCATGGGCCCTTCGCTCGGCGCGTGGCTGACCGAGACCTATAGCTGGCACTGGGTGTTCTTCGTCAACCTGCCGTTCGGCGTGATCACGGTCGTCGGCCTGATCATTTTCATGGAGGAGACCCGGCGCGACGCCGGGTTGCAATTCGACTGGTTCGGCTTCGCCGCGCTCGCCGTCGGCATCGGCGCGCTGCAGCTTGCGCTCGATCGCGGCGAGCAGCTCGACTGGCTGGAATCCTGGGAGATCATCATCGAGTTCATCGTCTCGGCCGTCGGCTTCTACTATTTCTTCGCGCACTCGCTGACGACCAAGCGTCCGTTCGTCCAGTTCGCGATCTTCAAGGACCGCAATTTCGCGACCGCGCTCATCTTCATGGCGGTGATCGGCGTGGTGCTGTTCTCGACCATGGCGCTGGCCTCGCCGCTGTTCCAGAACGCCTACGGCTATCCGATCCTGACCGCCGGGCTCCTGCTCGCGACGCGCGGCGGCGGAACGTTCGTGGCCATGATGATGGTCAGCCGTCTCATGACATATTTCGAGGCGCGGACCCTGATCGCCATCGGTCTTTCGCTGATCGCGATCACGCTCTACGACATGACCGCCTGGACCGCCGATATTTCCGTGCAGGCCATTGCCATCAACAGTATGGTCCAGGGTTACGGTATTGGCCTTGTCTTCGTGCCGATGACGACCGCGGCCTTCATGACGCTGCCCGATCATCTGCGCACCGACGGCACCTCGATGCTGACGCTGGTGCGCAACGTCGCAAGCTCGATCGGCATTTCCATCGTCATCGCCCGACTGACGAGCGGCACCACCCGCGTCCACGCGGTGCTGGCCGAGCACATCACCCCGTTCAACGACGCACTGCAAATGCCGGACGTGACCAGCACCATCAACCTGCACACGGATGCGGGCCGTGCGATGATGGACGTGATCCTCAGCGCGCAGGCGCAGATCATCGCGTTCTCGCAGGACTTCGAGCTGGTCGCGCTGGTGACGGTCTGCGCGATCCCGCTGGCGCTGATCCTGAAACCGACCAAGGCGGCGATGCGCGCACCGACGGCCGATCATGCCGCGGTGATGGAATAGAGCGAACAGCAGGAAGCCCTCGCGAAATCGCGAACCGATCACGTGGAAAACGGGCAGGACCGCCGCAATGGCATAGGAAGCGGCGCCGAAACTTTGTAGTTTCGCCGCCATGACGATCCAGCGCGCCATCCCGACATCGCCGAGCCCCGCCGCCCCCGCCGAGGCGGCGCGGGTCACGCCGATGATGGAGCAGTACCTTGAAATCAAGGCGGCCAATCCCGGCCTCCTGCTGTTCTACCGGATGGGCGATTTCTACGAACTGTTCTTCGAGGATGCCGAAATCGCCTCCCGCGCGCTGGGCATCACGCTTACCAAGCGCGGCAGGCATCAGGGCGCCGATATCCCGATGTGCGGCGTTCCGGTCGAACGCTCAGATGATTACCTGCACCGGCTGATCGCGCTCGGCCATCGCGTCGCGGTATGCGAGCAGACCGAGGATCCCGCGGCGGCGCGCAAGCGTGGCAACAAGAGCGTGGTGCGCCGCGATGTGGTTCGGCTGGTCACGCCGGGGACGCTGACCGAGGAAACGCTGCTCGATGCCAAGGCCAACAACTACCTGCTGGCGCTGACGCGCGCCCGCTCATCCTCGGGGAGCGACCGCATCGCGCTGGCGTGGATCGACATCTCCACGGCGGAGTTCATGGTCACCGAGTGCGGCACCGGCGAACTCGCCGCCACGCTCGCACGCATCAATCCCACTGAGGTGATCGTGTCCGATGCGCTCCATGGCGATCCGGATATGGCGGCGCTGCTGCGGGAGTTGCCGTCGGTGACGCCGCTGACCCGCGACGTGTTCGACAGCGCAACAGCCGAGCGGCGGCTGTGCGATTATTTCGCGGTCGCCACCATGGACGGCCTCAGCGCCATGTCGCGGCTGGAAGCGACCGCGGCGGCCGCCGCCGTCACCTATGTCGCCCGCACCCACGTCGGCAAGCCGCCGCCGCTGTCGCCGCCGTCACGGGGAGCAA
>JBIQHO010000200.1:0-6723 GCA_044508545.1 Bradyrhizobiaceae bacterium
CCGTCGACCTGACCGAGCTTCTCGAGGGAGGTGCCAAAGGCTTGTTCGATCGATGACTGCTGCCCAAGATCACATGTGACGGGCTGCACGACGCCATCGGGGAACCTGGCAGCGACCGCTGCCAGCGCATCTTCGCGCAGATCCCAGGCTGCAACACGCGCGCCCTCGGCCACCAGCAGTTCCACCAGCGCGCCGCCGATGCCCCCGGCAGCACCGGTGACAATGAAGGAGCGCCCCTCGTGAACCGGGAAGAAGCGGGTCTTCGGTCTTGTCGGCAGCGGACCATGAGGCGCTGTAACCCAGTATTCAGCCATGGACGAATCCTTTCAGATAGGCAGGACGAGATCGCCGCGACAGTAGGGTCGCCAAGGTGCTCTGCTAAGAACCAGCCGGAGAAAATGTTCGAAACCAATTCATGCCGGACGGGTTCTTGAACGCGCAACCTGGAGGCGGGCCTCGGCGAGCAGGCGGATGCCTTTTTCTATCTGGCTGTCCTGCACACCCGAAACCGTCAGCCGCAGGCAGTTTGCCGCCCGGTCGCCAGTTTGGAAGAAGCCCGTTCCCGGTTCGACGATCACGCCCCTTTCCCGCGCCGCATGGGCCAATGCCGCCGCGTCGACATCAGCCGGCATTTCGCACCAGAAGCATGAGGTGCCGAGTTGGTGACGCCACTGGAACCCGGGAAGATAGCGGCGGGATGCCGCCATCAGAACCGCCCCCCGCTCCTCGAGCGTCCGGGTCGTCTGCCGCACGAACCGCCGATAGTAGCCGCGCTCGATAAAGATCGCCAGGGAACGCTGGTTGTTGGCGGGTGGATGACGGTGGATCAGGCGGCGCAGCATACGCAGATGGTCGATGACCACGGCGGGCGCCACCACGAAGCCGATGCGCAGCCCCGGCGCCATCAGGCGCGATAGCGTTCCGATATAAATCACCCTGCCGCTGCGGTCCTCGCTTTTGAGCGCCGGCATGCCGCCCCGTTCGTGCAGGAACTCCGTCTCGAAAGTATCTTCGACGACGATGAGATCGTTCACATCCGCGCGCCGAAGTATCTGTTGGCGCCGTTCCGGCGCGAGAGCGACCGTCGTTGGATTCTGGTGGCCCGGCGTGACGATGACGGCATCGCAACTGTCCATGTCATCCGAAGGGACAACGCCGTTTTCGTCGACGGCCAGGCCGATCGTTTCTGCTCCTGCGATTTGCACCGTGCGCAGAAGGTCGAGGCTGCACGGGCTTTCGATCCCGATTCTCGCGCCGGGCTGGGCAAGCATCCGGGCGACGAGATAGCGCCCCTCCTGCGCCCCGACCGTGATCAGGATTTCATCCGGACGGGCCCAGATGCCGCATTGCGGGAGGATATGCATCCGGATCTGCTCGATGAGCCCGAGATCGTCGCCATCCACCATGTCGCGACCCCATCGGGCGATTTCGCGGAGGCCGGAGGCCGCACGCTCGCATTCGCGCCACTGGCTGGTCGGGAAAAGCCCGAGGTCGAATTCGCCGAACCGGAACGAAATATTGCCTGGACTGCTTCTGGACGAAGCCTGGGCAGCGGGGATCGTGAGATGGCTCCAAGGCAGCCGCCGGCGCCAATCCGGCCCCATGGCAGGTGCCGACGCCGCCCGGTCATCCGTGCGGACGGGACGGTTCAGCCCGACGAAGATCCCGGAGCGTTCCTTCGAGTCGAGGTAGCCATTGTCGATCAGGTTGGCCAGCGCAAAGAGCACCGTGTTGCGGCCGATCCCGAGCTTCTGCGCTATGGTTCGCGTCGATGGCAGCCTTGCGCCACCGGGCAGTCTCCCATCATCGATCCACTCGCTCAGACCCCTCGCAAGGCTGGCGTGGGTGGGCTTGCCGCCTGCACCGGCGATGCTGTCGAAAACGTTGTCCCAGGCGATGCTGGTTGCACATTCCCGCGACATGGGCGCCGGACCTCCTTTCCGTTGTCAAATGTCAAGATGCAGAATTGCGCATTGGAACCGCCAATGACAAAGTCCAATCTTCCCGAAGTGGCCCAAGGGAGGACATTTGAGCAAGATCACTGCCTATCGCCTCAGTCGGCTTCTCGGCGAATGGTCGGCCGGGCAGAGTGCACGAGCGGAAAGGCTGGGGGACGCGCTGTCCCAGCTCATTGGCGAGAACACGTTGCCTCTCGGCAGCTACCTGCCTGCGGAGCGTGCGCTGGCCAACGCGCTCGGGATCAGCCGCGGAACCGTCACGGCCGCCTATGCGCATGTTCGCGACGCCGGATTGATCGACAGCCGCCAAGGCAGCGGCCATCGCATCATCAGTCCCGCGCGCATGTTGCGCTTCGCCCATCGACCGGACGTGAAGGTCCGTGCCGGGGTTGGCGAGCTGTCGCAACGGATCGACCTGTCGAGCGGCGCCCTCCAGCCATCGCCCGTCGTCCGCGCCGTCGTCGCAACCCTCTAGAATCGAGACCTGCTGCAACTGGTCGAGGACGTCGGATATTTCTCCGCCGGCCTGCCGCACCTGCGCTGGGAAATTGCACGTTACTATTCGGAGCTAGGTCTGCCGACACATCCGGCCAACATCCTCGTCACCAACGGCGCCCAGCAGGCCCTTTGGCTCCTTTCCACCTGCCTCGTGCAACCGGGGGATTCGATTGTCGTAGAAGAACCGACCTACCGGGGTGCTCTGGAAACCTTTCGCAGCCAGAAGGCCCGATTGGTTTCGGTGTCGATCGACGAGCAGTACAGGTTGGATCTGGCTGGCCTCGAACGGGTTCTCACGCGCCGGCCTAAACTCGCCTACCTGTTCGCGGAAGTGTCGAACCCGCTGGGAAGGACACTGTACGATACGGAGCGGAACCAGCTCGCGGACCTGTTGCGGCGACATGGAACGTTCCTCATCGAAGACGGTTCGCAGAACGAGTTGCATCTGGATCGCGCCAAGCCGCTTACCCCTATTGCGAGCCTCCTGGACGAGAACAGCGTTGCGACGATCGGCACCATGTCGAAGCTGTTCTGGGGCGGTCTGCGCATCGGTTGGATCAGGGCTGCACGCGGCTTGATTGAAACGCTCACGGCCTTCAAGGCCGCGAGTGATCTCGGAAATTCCGTGCTGGATCAGTCGATAGCGGTTCGCATGTTTTCGCACCTCTCCGAAGCGCGAGACTATCGCCGCATGGAGCTGCAATCGCATCTCGAACTGCTCATCGGCGAGCTAAACAGCCGTTCGTCCCGCTGGTCCTGGCGCAAGCCCGATGGAGGGACGGCCCTGTGGGCTCGCCTGGCCGGCGTCAACACCATCAGTCTTAGACAAAGCGCGCTTCGTCGGGGATTGCTCCTTTCGGCAGGACCGGACTTTTCGCCGGTTCACGGTCATGAGGATTCGCTACGCCTGGCATTCGTCAGACCTGCGGAACAGGTGCGATCGGCGCTCGACATCATCGAGCAGCTTATCGATTCAGCTCCGGCAGGGCTCATCGTGCATTCCGCAGACGCGCCGCGCAGACACACCTCCTGAACCGCTGGTCACGCGCAAAAGAGTTGACTGGTTCTTCACGGACGCGATTGGCGCTGGCTACTCTCCAGTGAGCCGACAAGCTGCCGAAACCTACCGAGTTCCGTATGGCTTTCCACCCACCAGATCGAGCGACGACCGAGAGACTGAAGCCTGCCGTGGTGATTGCCACCACGTTGGACACGAAGTCCGCCGAGACCCGCCTTCTCATCGATGCGCTGGGTAGCCAGGGGCTCGACACGATCCTGATCGATTGCGGCATCCTCGGCGAGCCGAAGCTGAGGCCTGACATCGATGCCCGCGAGGTCGCCGCGCTTGCCGGCGCCGACATCGATGATCTGCGCCGGAACCGGGACCGGGCGGCCGCTCTCCAGACGATGATGCGCGGACTTTCGGCCTGCATCGAACGCCTGTACGAACAGAAGCTGGTCCGCGGCTTTCTTGCCATGGGCGGCGGCACGAACACTGCGCTCGCCAACGCGGCGTTCGAGCAGCTTCCCTTCGGTGTGCCCAAACTACTCGTGGCCACCACCGTGTCCGGAGATACGTCGCGCATCGTCGGCCCCAAGGATGTCGTGCTCATCCATTCCGTGATCGACATCCTCGGGGTCGGTTCCTACCTGCAGGATCTTCTGAACCGGGCGGCCGCGGTAATGGGCGCGCTCATTCGCGAGGCCGAAAGCGTTCCGACGCGCGCTTCGGCGCCGTGCGTGGGGATAACGGCCTTCGGTTCCACGACGCCCGCGGCAAATGCAGCCTTCGATCTTCTGTCCGCCGCCGGTAACGAGGTTCTCACCTTCCACGCGCGCGGCAGCGGTGGCCGGGCCGCCGAGGCGTTCATGCGCAATGGCCGGATCCAGCTCATGCTCGACCTGACGACGACGGAGATAGCCGATGAGGTCGTGGGCGGCACGATGTCCGCCGGCCCGACCCGAATGGACGCCGCCGTCGAGATGGGGCTTCCGCAGGTGCTGCTGCCCGGCGCCGTCGACATGGTCAACTTCGGCCCCCGGGAGACGATCCCCGGCAAGTTCGCGGATCGTCTTTTTCTGCAGCACACTCCAATAACGACGCTCATGCGCACCAGTGCGGAGGAGCTTGCCCGGATCGCCCGCTACATGGCCGGCAAGCTCGAGCGCGCGACCGCGCCCGCCATCTTCGTGATCCCGATGCGCGGCTTCTCCGCATATGACGCGCCAGGCGCTCCCTTTTTCGATCCGGAAGCAGACGCAGCCTTCGTGCAGGCTCTCGAGTCCTCGCTCCGAAGCGACATCCCGATCCTGAAGATCGACGCACATATCAACGATCCGGCCGTGGCGGAGCTCGCCGTTCGCAATCTCCTGCAATCGGCTTCCGTTTCAATCTGAAGAGGCGAAATTGACAAACAAGTTCACCCGCGACGACATCCTGCAGCGCCTGAGGGGCGAGACCCGGCAGCGCCGTTCCATCCTGGCTGTCGGCGCCGGCAATGGATTGTCGGCACGCTGCGCCGAAATGGGCGGCGCCGACCTGGTTGTCGTCTACAGTTCGGGCCACTACCGCGTGAACGGCCTTCCCAGCCTTGTGGGCGGAATTCCCGTGGGTGACGCGAACGAGATCATGTTCCACCTGGGCCGTGAAAGCGTGATGCCCAAGAAGCGGACCATTCCCGTGATCGCCGGCGTGTACGGCATCGACCCGACCCGCGACATGGACGACATCCTCGAAACGGTCGAAAGCATTGGTTTCTCGGGGATCATCAATTTCCCCACCATCAGCAGGCATGAAGGAACGAGTTATCGCGTCGACCTGGAAAATGCCGGTCTCGGCTTCTCCTGCGAAATCGAGATGATGCGAAAGGCCCGGTCACGCGGCCTGCTGACCCTCGCCTATGTTTACAATCCGGAAGATGCCCGCGCGATGGCACAGGCGGGGGTGGACGTCATAGTCGGGCACATGGGGCTTACGACCGGCGGGGACATCGGATCGAAGAGCGCTATCGGTCTCGACGCGGCTATCAAGCGGCTTGACGACATCTTCAACGCAGCGCTTGACGTTGATCAGGATTTGATCCTGCTCTCACATGGCGGACCGATCTCGTCGGCCGAGGATGCCGAATATGTCAACCTTCACTCGAAAGCGGTCGGTTTTGTTGCCGCTTCGAGCTTCGAGCGTATCCCGATCGAGATCGCTTTGAAAAAAGCGTGCGACGAGTTCAAGTCGATCAGGATCGGCTGATGGCTACCTCGCGGGAACCGGCGCCAATTGCGCAAGGACACGGTCGGTTTCCTCCAGCAGCGCCGCCTTGCGGTGCTCGTCCACGAAAGCGGCGCGGATCGCATTGCGGTTGAGTTCGGCGACTTCCTCGAATGAGAGGCCGACGGCGGCCGCGGTCTGCTCGAAGTGATCCGACAGGTATCCGCCGAAATATGCCGGGTCGTCGGAGTGGAGCGAGACGGCGACGCCCTGCCGCAGCAGGCGCGCGATATTATGTTCGTCGAGCGTGTCGACGACCCCGAGATATACATTCGAAACCGGGCACACGGTGAGCGGCACGCCCTCCGCTGCGAGCCGTCGCACCAGGGCGGGGTCCTCTTCGGACCGGACGCCATGATCGATACGTTCGGCTCGCAAAATGTCGAGCGCCTGTGCGACATAGTCCGCCGGTCCCTCCTCGCCCGCATGGGCGACGGTGTGCCAACCTTCCGCCCGAGCGAATTGAAAATGGCGTTCGAAGAGCCTCGGTTCGCTTCCGCTCTCGGCGCCGTGCAGGCCCACGGCCAGGATGTGCTCGCCGCTCTCTCGAAGTGCCGCCAGCATGTCCAGCGCTTCCTCGGCCGGACGATGGCGCATGCAGCCGGCAATGATCCCGCCCGTCATGCCGAAACGGCTTCCTGCGTCCTGGAAAGCGCTTGCGACCGCCTCGATACAAGGCTTGATCTCAAGGCCGCGCATCAGGAAGCCTTGAGGAGACATGGCGAGCTCGACGTGAACCACGTTCTGCGCATGCATACGCTGGAGGTAAGCATATGCGAGTTCGTAGTGATCCTCCACGGAAGTGAGCGTGTTCGTGTTCACTGCCATGGCCCTGATGAAACTGGCGAGATCGTGGAATCGCGTGCCTTGCCGCGCTTCCTCGATCGTTCGGTAGGGATAATCCGCCCGATTGCGGGAGGCGAAATGCAGCGCCATCTCCGGTTCGAGGCATCCCTCGAGGTGGACATGAAGCTCTGCCTTGGGGAGCGCCGCGATGAAATC
>JBIQHO010000201.1:0-6628 GCA_044508545.1 Bradyrhizobiaceae bacterium
GGGCCGGGGACGTCGCCGGTCAGTCGAAGAAGTTCGCGCCTTCTGTCCCGGAGTTCGTCGAGGAGGCTCGCAACCGGCAGGAGTTCATCGACTTGGCGTCGCGCCCTCGGCTCCCGGCCCCTGTTTATCGGGGCGGCACGATGGCTCCGTTCGAGGTCAAGCGGCAGCAGGCCTTGGCGAAATACGCCGACCACGCTGTCTTGCTGGAGGACGTCACCCATGAGCAATGGCGTCGATTGAGCGCGTCTCGACAGGTGCCAGTGGGTGCGACGTGGGTCGCCTGCCTGGGGGGGGTTTATGGCCCCGCATCAAAATCAGCAGCGCAAGGCGCCTGGACCATCAGACCCGTGGTCTGGCTGGGAAGAACGCGAAGCGCAGTTTCACGTGGAAAGGCGACAAAATGGCAGCACCGTTGAAGGTTCATCCGGTTGCAAGGGCGAACATCGCG
Source organism: Bradyrhizobiaceae bacterium (assembly GCA_044508545.1). Taxonomy (GTDB): domain Bacteria; phylum Pseudomonadota; class Alphaproteobacteria; order Rhizobiales; family Xanthobacteraceae; genus Nitrobacter. Next base: position 449 of record JBIQHO010000201.1, read on the forward strand.
AGGGCTTACTTCGCAGGCGGGAGCCCGACCGAGATAGGCGAGAGCTACGGCGTATCTCCAAGCTACGTCTACATGACGGCTAAGGCTTGGGAGAAGGGGCGGACGGAACGGCTCCTCAAAAGCAGGAGGATGGCAATGAATGGCCCGGTCGCCATCGCGCCTGCCGTGGATGATGCACGCCGCGTCGTTGGCGACGGCCGCACATATCAGGTTGCAAAGGCGTTCTTCGTCACTCGCGGTGCTGGATCCAAGTTGATGGAGACGTGCATTACGCTACCGCTCCTGAGCATTCAGGCCGGTTCCTGCGAGCGGTGAGATAGGAGGCGGGGATGGCGAAAAGCATGATTGAGCGCATAGCCACGAGGCTGGCGATGGATATGGCCGACCAGTGGCATAGGGCAGATGAGTTCTCGTTAGATGATGTCAACGCCGACACATACGAGCGAGCTATTTCGTTGGCCTGTCTCATTCTCGAAGAATTGCGAGTGCCGACAAAAGCGATGATCGACGCCACTAATATCGAAGCCAATGAGGCTGAGGTCGTTTGGCGTTCCATGCTCAATGGAGCACTTCAAGAACCAAGGGGCTGGTAACGACGCAACTAGAGGCACAGCGGCATGGCAAAGACAAAGCGGCACAAGCGAGACCCCGTCACCTTTGGCAAAGTCGAATTGCAAACCGAGTTTGTCGACAACCCATATTGGCGGCCGGAATTGGATGGCGAGCGGACGATACCGAGGAAGATCAGCGCGGCGGTCAATGTGCGCGAGAGCGCCATCGGTACGCTTGCCGCTCGGAAGCTAATCGACCAAGGGCAGGCCGAAGCTGCCACGCGCTTCCGAAAGCACTGGGAGGCGACGGGCGGGGCAGGCGCTCAGGCAATCGACTACAGCCGGGACAAGGTGGACGGTGGCAGGATCGTTGATCCTATCGACATTGGGCAGATGCAGGCCGCGCGGCGATTGGCGGAGGCCGAGAGAGTGCTTGGCGAACGCAATTATGAGCTGGTTCGTCGGGTGTGCGGTGAAGGCGCGGCCATGACGGAAATCTTCACTGCGAAGCGCGACCGGCTGACAGCAACAGACAATTTGCGGGCCTCACTGGACGATCTTGCCAGGATATGGGGCATTGCCGTGAAGGCATCCAGCAGGCCGGTCACGAAATACCAGATGCCGTCCAAGCACGATCTTTCGCTCTACAAGGAACGCACAACGAAACCGGATCGTTGTGCAAAAAGGGGTTGACTGTGGTAACCGTGTTTGGCATGGTCTGCATATGCTGGCGCATTGCGCTTGCACTCAAGACCTCACCAGAGGCCAGCCGGGTTGATCGCCGGCTGTAGAGTTTCCGCGGAAGCGGATGACGGCACGAGATGCGAGGCGGTAAGGGCAGGGGAGCTCCCCGGCCGGGCAAATTAGCCTGAGGGATGGCGATAGCCGTCCGCCGCCTCGCTACCGCCCGCCAAGCTGTATGCAGCTCTGCATCACCTGAGGATGTTCGATGGCTCGCTTTAAGAGCATGGTCGAGCGCGACGACGGCTGGTGCGATTGGGTGGCGCCAGTAATGGACGGCTACCGCATGGCCTGCTGCGACTGCGGGCTCGTTCACGATGTGCAGTTTGGCGTCTTCACGGCCGTGGACATCGGCAAGGGCAAGCACCGCGTCATTGACGAGGATGTCGAGAACGGCCGTGTTCGCTTCCGGGCTCGTCGCAACAATCGCTTTACCGCGCAGGAGCGCAAGCGCAAGGGTCAGTTCCTCCCTGCGCATTCGATAGTGGCTGAGCAGTCTGAAAAACAATCATAGGGAAATCAAAGATGGCTCGCGGAGGCAGGCGCGAGGGCGCAGGCCGCAAGGCGGGCGTCCCCAATAGGGCGACGGCGGAGCGGCAGGCCGAGATAGCGGCATCGGGCCTCACTCCACTCGAATACATGCTCAGCATCATGCGCAACGAGGACGCAAAGGTCGAAGATAGGTTTGAGGCGGCCAAGGCGGCAGCGCCGTATGTGCATCCGAAACTCAGCACAGTCGAGATGAACGCCAACGTCACGACCTCGCACGAGGAAGCACTTGGCGAACTTGAGTGATCGCGAGAAGGCCGTTCGCAAGCGGCTCCGCGACGAGTTTCCCCACTACGCCAGCCGGTGTCTCAAGATAAGGGCCAAGGACGGCTCAATATCGTCGCTGGAACTGAATGCGGCGCAAGGCTACCTGCATTCTAAGCTGGAGGAGCAGCGGGCCAGAACGGGCAAGGTCCGCGCGCTCATCCTCAAGGGCAGGCAGCAAGGCATATCGACCTATGTCGGCGGGCGCTTCTATCATCGGGTGACGCACAACAAGGGCCTGCGCTGCTTCATCCTCACGCATGAGCAAGACGCGACCAACAACCTGTTCGGCATGGTTGACCGCTATCACCAGCACTGCCCGGATCTGGTGAAGCCATCCACTGGCGCGGCGAATGCGAAGGAACTGTATTTCGACCGGCTCGAAAGCGGCTATGCGGTCGGCACGGCTGGCGCGAAGGCAACGGGCCGCTCGCAGACGGTCCAGCTCTTTCACGGTTCCGAAGTGGCGTTCTGGCCTAATGCGCCGACCCACTTTGCCGGCGTGGTGCAGGCAATACCCGATCTGCCGGGAACGGAAATCATCCTGGAATCGACGGCTAACGGCATCGGCGGCGAGTATCACGAACGCTGGCAGCAGGCAGAGCAGGGGGTAGGCGACTACATCGCCATCTTCATCCCGTGGTTCTGGCAGCAGGAATATCGCCGCGAGGTGCCGGACGGGTTCACGCTTGATGACGAGGAGCGGGCCTACATGGAAGCCCACGGCCTCGAAATGGAGCAGATGGTCTGGCGGCGCAACAAGATTGCCGAGTTGAAAGACCCGCTGCTGTTTAAACAGGAATACCCTGCCACGGCGGCTGAGGCGTTCCAGGCATCGGGGCACGACAGCTTCATTCCCGCCTCTCTTGTGCTCAAGGCGCGCAAGAACACGGTCGAAGCATCCGGCCCGCTGGTCATCGGCTACGATCCAAACTGGAAGGGCAAGGACCGCGCTGCGCTGGCCCGGCGCCGTGGCCGCAAGGTGCTCAAAGTCGAAAGTCGTCAGGGACTTGACACGATGGGGCAGGTCGGTTGGCTCAAGCAGGTCATCGACACTGAGAGGCCAGCGAAGGTGTTCATCGACGTGGGCGGCGTCGGTGCTGGTGTGTACGATCGCCTGTACGAAATGGGCTACGGCAAGATCGTCGTTGCCGTCAATTTCGGTTCGGCGCCGCTGGAACCGCCGCCGCTTGATGAGCATGGTAGGCCGAAGGGTGGCTATCTCAATCGCCGCGCCGAGATGTGGGGCAAGTCGCGCGACTGGCTGGAGGAACCGGCTGGCGTCGATATTCCTGATAACGATGCGATTCAGGCCGATGCCTGCGCGCCGGGTTACAAGTACGATAGCCTGACGCGCATCGTTCTTGAGAGCAAGGAAGACATCCGCAAGCGTGGGCTGCGCTCTCCTGATGAGTGGGACGCGATTGCCCTGACGTTTGCTGAGCCGGTGGTTGAATCTCTGTCGCTTCCGAAACGCAAATTGGATTGGGTTGTTTGATGGCCGCACTGACCGACGAGCAGCTTCAAGCCATTGTGTCCCGGCAAATCCAGCTCGCGAAGGACCACGACAAGCAGGAGCGTGAAACCGATCGCTCCAAGGCGCTAGACTACTATTTCGGGCGGATGGACTCCTACGTCCCACCCGAGCCGAACCGATCCAAGGTGGTATCCCGTGACGTAGCCGACACCATCGGCTGGATGCTCCCGCAGATCATCCGTGTGTTCACCGCCTCGGATCGCATGGCCGTAGCGGAGCCGGTTGGTGAAGAAGATATACAGTTCGCGAAAGAGGCGACGGACGGCCTCAACTACGTGTTCTGGAAGGACAACAAGGGCTATCAGATCATCTACAGCGCGACGTGGGATGCGCTGCTGACTGGCAACGGGATCGTCAAGACCTATTACGACGAGACCCCAGTCTACAAGGTTTCGTTCCATAGCGGGTTGAGTGAAGATCAGGTCGCGCAACTTCTGATGCCTGACGACGATGGCGAGGAGCCGGAAGTCCTCGCGAAGTCTGAAGAAAGCACGACGATAGTCGACCCGGAAACAGGCGCGGGCATTGAAGTTCGCACCTACGACATCAAGATTAAGCGCAAGGTGGCCGATGGGAAGTTTTGCATCGAGCCGATCGCGCCAGAAAAGTTCCTGAAGGATGGCGATTCCACCGACCTAGATGATGGCGCTTTCAATGCCCACTGGGAGCGCAAAACCCGGTCCGAACTGATCCAGATGGGCTATCCCAAGGCGGACGTTTGGAGCATCCCGGTTGCCGCCCGCACGGAGACGCCGGAAGAGCAGGCGCGTCGGCTTTCGTCTCCCGATACCGAACAGGCGGACAAGGCGACCGAGATCGTCGACTACTACGAGTGCTTCATCCGCATCGATGTCGATGACGACGGCGAGGCGGAAATGGTGCGCGCCTGTTTCGGTGGGTCAGACAACGGCAAGTTGCTCGACTGGGAAGTTTGGGAGGATGAGCAGCCCTTCGACGACATTCCCTGCGAACCCATCCCGCATCGCTGGACGGCGCGGTCCATAGCGGACGAGACAATTGATGTGCAGGACGTGAAGACGGTCCTGACGCGTCAGATGCTGAACAACACCTATGCCAGCAATAACCCTCAGCGATTTGTCACCGGCAAGATCAAGAACCCGGACGAGCTGATCAACCCTACCTTCGGCGGGACAGTGTTCGGAGATACAGGCGCTACCGTCGCCCCATTGGAGGTGCCCTTCTTCGCCAACCATGCGTTGGAGGCGCTGGCCTACGAGGACGAAGTGATCCAGCGGCGCACCGGCGTTGGGCGCAACTCGATGGCGCTCGACCCCGAGACGCTGCAAAACCAGAGCGCCACCGCGAACCAGAACGAGAAGGACGCTGCATACAGTCAGGTCGAGTTGGTAGCTCGCAATATGGCCGAATGGGGCTGGAGCAAGGTTTTCCGTAAGCTTCTCAAGCTGATGATCAAGCATCAGGGGCCGCGCCGCCTGATGCTGAACGATAAGCCGGTCAAAATTGATCCGCGCTTCTGGAACGCGGATATGGATGTGACGATCAATGTCGGTCTCGGCACCGGCTCGCGCGACCGCGATATGTCCATGCTCAACGTGATCATGAACGTGCAGCGCACCATCGCGCAGGAGCTGGCGGTGATCCCAGGGGGGCAGGCAAAGGCGCTGGAGTTCCTTCCCAAGGTCATGAATGCGGCTAACAAGATGGCCGAATCGTCCGGGCTCAGGAACCCATCTGCCTATTTTCCCGAAATCGGTGGGCATGATTTGCAGCAGATGATGGCGAGTATCACGCAGGCGGCTCAGCAGGGCGATCCCAAGGTGGCGGCCGACAGGGAGAAGGCTGCGGCACAAATCCAGACCGAGCGGGAAAAAGCTGGCGCGCAGTTGCAGCTTGAGCAGATGAAGGCCGGCAACGACCTGACACTCCAACGCGAGAAGATGGCGCAGGAGGCCGACCTGAAGCAGGCGCAGTTGGTTGCCGAGATGCAGTTGAAGCGGGAACAGCTCGCCGCCGAATTGCAGCTCAAGCGCGAACTGTCGATGGCCGAGATGGAAATGAAGCGCCAGGTCGGCTTTTACAGCGCGGATACCAAGGCGGCCACGTCCAGTGTCCACATGGGCGGCGAACCGGGATGACCGACGAAGATCGCCAACGCCTCGCGGCAGAGGCGACCCGCATCCGTGAAAACGAGGCATTCCAGGCCGCATTAGACGCTATCCGCGCCGATGCGCTTGAGGGGCTGGTGAACACGCCGGCTGACGATGCCGATACAATTCGCGACCTTCAGGCGAAAGTCAGGGTCGTGGACGAACTTCGCTCCTCGCTCGAAACGTTCATCAGGAACGGCGAGGCGAAGCGCAAGCCGGGGATCGCGTGATCCCGCAAACCTAGCAGGCCAACCCCAAGGGGAGCCGGCAAACCCAAGGACAGGTTATGTTGGAGAACGACGACGCCGACACCGGCGGCGATGTGCTGTCTGTTGAACAGGCAGCGACCGCCTATGCGAAGACCCTCACCGATGGAGCCGACAACGGCCAGCCGGAGGCAGAGGAAGTC
>JBIQHO010000202.1:0-6617 GCA_044508545.1 Bradyrhizobiaceae bacterium
CGACGGTTCGCCGAAGAATTCCACCTCGTCGGTGCCGATCATGCCATGGGGCGCCGCGGATACGAACGTGCAGAAATGCGCGGATTTCATTTCGAAATAGGTTTGTCAAACCAGGCTTGGTCAAAGCTTGCGAGCGGTGATCGCGATCCGCATTCACCGCTTCGAGCCGGTGCGTGATATGCACTTGCGTGCAGGAACGACGCCGGTCGGCGCGAGCCTTGCGCCCGAGATTTCCTTGATCTGTCCGGCCGGGCACGATCCGTCGTCGACAAGGACGCGTTCGCCCAGCCGCAGATTGACGATGTCGGTTTCGCGTGACACTTGCGCGGCATTCGCTGCGGACGCTGCAACAACCAGCACGCCGATCGCGAGAAGCAGCGTGTCGCGGATATCCGGCATCCAGGCCTCCCATCATGTCTCGGTCGGGAAGGTGCGGGATCCGGATCAGACTCGTTTATCGTTGCCGAATCTGCGGACCATGCGGCGCTCGACCACGACCGAGCGCAACGCGCCTTGCTCGCCGGCGATCACGCGTGTCGTAGGCGATCGCGCGACGGTCCGGGCGGTTTTCTTGACCTCGGCGTGAACGATGTGGAGCGGCATTCCGATCAGCGATGCCGCGATCTCGGCCTGCGAGTCGAGATCATCGGTGATCCCGGTGGCCGCGAAGATAGCTTCCTCCAGCGTGGGAGGATCGCGGCGAACCCGCCGGATGCCATATTTCGTCTGCCAGCCTTCACTCATCATTTGCCTCAATTCACCTCAATGGTGTTGACGACACCACTTCAACGCGTACCTGACCTTTCAAAGAACGCCGCTGGTTCGTCCGCCTGGTTCCGTACACGTCGTTGATTCGATTCAAATTCGGAACGTACGGCACGAAGCGACACGAACCATTCGATCTAACGCCATCGCCTGTGAGTCCGATTCACCTCAATCAGCCTCTCATCTATCCCTTGGATCGGGCGTGACCTTATCCAAAAGCCGATTTCCAACTTTGCCGGAGCGCAGCTCTTCGAGTCGAAATCATGCCCCAGGAAATCCGAATCTGCATCTCAATACGGGATTTGCCGTAGCAATACAGCTATGCATTTTGACGCGCCTGCGGGCTTTTCCGGCCGGATTCAGTTGTGCGTTTCGACGTCCCGCCGCCGGGAGCGGGTGCCTTCATCCGCGGCTCATCGTCAGCCGGTATTGGCGCCGCTTCGGGAAAATGCTGCGGCCACCGTTTCAACGCGGCATGGCCCGCGTCGGTCAGCGCATAGATTCCGCGGTCGACGCGGTCGAACCATCCGTAGACGTTGTGGAGAAGGATTTTTCCGGCATCCGGATTTTCCGGCCTCAATTCCCGCACGCGACGCGGACCCACGACCATTGCGGCCGCACAGCTCAACGCCTGCTGGCGGTACGCCGTCATGATCGGCATCCGTGAGGTGCCGCCGGCAACCGGGTCGCCCTTGCGGCGCTGGTGTTCCGTGACCAGCCGGGAGCGTTTCCTGGGATTACGGCGCGGATTGGCGGTGGCCGGCGCGACCAGCACTTCGACGCCGCCCCGGTCGGTTACGCCGAGCATCCCGAAGCCGAGCCGCCGGCACAGGTTGCGATAGCGCGCATCGCTCTCGCGGCCTTTGCCGCGCGCCGACAGCCTGGCGGCAAGCCAGACCTCATCACAGGCGCCGGCGCGTTCGACGCCTTGAAGGATCAATTCGAGATTGAAGCTGAGCTTCAACTCACCGATCACCACAAGAGGCGGATCATCCCCGCTCAGTGCGACCAGATCGCAGCCGCCGACTTCGCCCTTGACCGTGAAGCCAAGGCTTTCAAGATGACGTTTAACCGGAAGATAGAGAGCGGTTTCCACGTTGCGGCACTCCGGACGACTCACGACTTGAAGTTATCAGACAGTCGATTCATCTGACGAGTCGGGAAGGTGCTTAAACAGGCCCAGCCGGAGACCGCTGGCGCGATAGATCACTTCGCCATCGGCGCGGACCGTGCCGTCGGCGATCGCCATCACCAGTTTCGAACGCATGACGCGCTTGATGTCCACGGTGTAGGAAACCGTGCTGACGTGCGGCTGGATCTGGCCCGTGAACTTCAGGTCGCCGACGCCAAGGGCGCGAGCCCGCACGTTCCGGTCGCGGCCGAGCCAGACCAGATAAAATCCCACCATCTGCCAGAGTCCGTCGAGGCCAAGGCAGCCGGGCATCACCGGATCGTTGTGAAAGTGGCAGCGAAAAAACCAGAGGTCCGGTTTGATGTCGAGTTCCGTGCGCACCAGCCCGCGGCCGTACCGCCCGCCGTTTTCCGTGATCTCCGTGATGCGATCGAACATCAGCATCGGCGGCAGCGGAAGTTTCGGTTCCGAGGGACCGAACATTTCGCCCCGGCCGCAGGCCAGCAGATCCTCGTAGTCGTAGCTGCTGCGGAGATTTAGCATGCGTTGCTGATCCTGCAGGAAACTCTGAGGAAAAGGAAACGGTCAACAGCAAGATTGGTCGATTTCTAAGTTGCCCGCCGGGATATGAGAAGGTGCCCGCGACGGTGCCGCTCGATTGAAGGACGGGAGCCTTAACATCGGGTTACTACGGTCATGTTATATTCAATATGATATAACGTGTAATCAAGTCCTAAATACGTCCACGCACGGGAACCAGTGCTCCGGTCACCGCACTTGCCGCATCGCTTGCCAGAAACAGGATGACGTTCGCCAGTTCATCCGCCGTTACCCAGGTCGCGAAGTCCGCTTTCGGCATGTCCTTGCGATTGGCGGGCGTGTCGATGATGGTGGGCAGTACGGCATTGACGGTGACCTTGCCCTTCAGTTCCGCGGCGAGTGCTTCGGTCAGACGATGCACCCCGGCTTTCGAGGCGGCATAGGCGCCCATGCCGGCGCCAGCCTGCAACGCCGCCATCGCGCCGATGTTGATGATGCGCCCCGCGCCGGATGCAAGCAGATGCGGGATCGCGGCCCGCGAGGCGTTGAACGCTGTGGCCACGTTGATCGCGTAGAGGCGCTGCCAGGTGCTTGGGTCGCCATCAGCGACGGTTTCGAATGCGAACGCGCCCGCGATATTGATGAGGACGTCGAGCCGGCCGAAATGTGTAGCCGCCGCATCGATAGCCTCCATGGCCCGCGCCGCATCGGACAGATCGATGCCGCCGAGGTTGATCCGGCTGGCCGTGGCGTCGCCGTCGGCAGTCGCCCGGTCGATGCAGGCCACGCGGGCGCCGCGCGCGATGGCGGCATCCGCGACGACCTTGCCGAGCGCGCCGGAGGCTCCGGTGATGACGACGACTTTTCCGTGCATGAAGAAGTCTCCCAGGTCGATAACGACGGCAGATGATGCGGGCGCGCGTCAGGCCGGCTTCGCCAGTTTGTCCTGCGTTCGCGTCTCGAAATCGGAGGCGTCATGGCGCTCGTGGAGTTGGCTCGCGGGATCGCCGGAGGAACGGTTGACCATGCGCCCACGTTTCACCGCGGGCCGCGCGCCGATCTGCCTGGTCCAGCGCTGCACGTTTCTGTAGCTCTGGACGTCGAGGAAGGTGGCGCTGTCGCCGTAGAGCAGACCCTGGGCGAGGCCGCCGTACCACGGCCACACCGCGATATCCGCGATCGTGTATTCGGTGCCGGAAAGGTATTCATTATCCTTGAGCCGGCGGTCCAGCACGTCCATCTGCCGCTTGGTCTCCATGGCGAAGCGGTTGATGGCGTATTCGATCTTCTCCGGCGCATAGTTGTAGAAATGACCGAAGCCGCCGCCGAGATAGGGCGCGCTGCCCATCTGCCAGAACAGCCACGACAGGCATTCGGCGCGCGCCGGCGCCGTCTTCGGAATGAATGCGCCGAACTTCTCCGCGAGATGTAAAAGGATCGCGCCGGATTCGAACACGCGGAACGGCTCCGGTCCGGAGCGATCTATCAGGGCCGGAATCTTCGAGTTCGGGTTGACCTCGACGAAGCCCGAGCCGAACTGCTCGCCGTCGATGCGGACCATCCAGGCGTCATACTCAGCGCCGGCGTGGCCGAGCGCGAGCAACTCCTCGAACATGATCGTGACCTTCTGGCCGTTCGGCGTTCCCCGCGAATAAAGCTGGAAGGGATGCTTGCCGACGGGCAGTACCTTTTCGTGGGTCGCGCCGGCGGTGGGGCGGTTGACGGATGCAAATCTGCCGCCGTTTTCCTTATCAAACGTCCAGACTTTGGGCGGCGTATAGGGGGCATCGGTCATCAAGGAAGCTCCGGAAAAAAGGCACGATTTCGAGGGTCAGTTAGACCCGAATGCCCGAACGTGCAAGCACAGGGGGGCGAGGCGGAACGAATGAAGAAGGTCGCACGTTGACGGAAAAGCCCAAGATGAAAACACGCCGCACCTCAAAATCCGCCCGGACCATTCTCGCGATCGATGTCGGCGGGTCTCACGTCAAGGTGATGACCAGCAAGGACCGGATCAAACGTGAGTTCGAATCCGGACCCGACCTCACCGCGAAAGAGATGGTGCGCAAGGTCAAGGCGCTGACGAAGGACTGGTCCTGCGATGTCATTTCCATCGGTTATCCCGGTCCAGTCGCCGGCAACCGCCCGCTGCGCGATCCCTTCAACCTAGGCAAGGGATGGAGGGGCTTTGACTTCCAGAAGGCGTTCGGCAAACCGACCAGGGTCGTCAACGATGCGCTGATGCAGGCGCTCGGCGGCTACCGGGGAGGGCGGATGCTGTTTCTCGGGCTCGGCACCGGCCTTGGCTCCGCGATGATCGCCGATGGCGAACTGGAGCCGATGGAATTGGGACACCTGCCGTATCGGAAAGGCAAGACTTACGAGGACTATGCCGGGGAGGCCGGGCGCGAGCGTCGCGGCGACAAAAAATGGCGCAAGCACGTGACCGACATTGTCAGGCAACTCACCGCAGCGCTGGAGCCGGACGAGGTGCTGATCGGCGGCGGTAATGTCGACCATCTCGACAGGCTGCCGCCGAAATCGCGCCGTGGCGATAACGCCGATGCGTTCGAGGGTGGATTCCGGTTGTGGGAGGACAAGTGGTGTTAAGCGTAGGCCGCGCTAGCGGAGCGTGTGCCTCCTTCATCTGAGGGTGGCGAATGAGCTGCGCTATCGATCCTACGAGGTCTGAGCGTAAAAAAGTACAAATGGATTCAGGGTCGGCGGCCGGGTCAGCGCGCTCGTTCGTCTGGATTTGAATGGCCCTGCCGTCGCCGCTCCTTTATGGTCAGCCCATGTCGCGACTTCTGTGTCTATCGATCGCCATCGTCCTGTCGCTCTCCTCCGTCGCGGCGGACGCTGCGCCGCGTCACAAAAAGCAGGTGCAGCGCCAGCACAATTATGGCTTTCTGCCGGGCTATCGCCAGCCGTTGAACAACGCCGCGCCGCTGTTCAAGCAGGAGGCGGTCGTGCTGCGCAACGCGCGGCGCGAGCGGCGCCATTGGTTCATTGGTCCGACCCCGTATTACTACGGGTATGACGGCACGCCGTATTACTTCGGCCGCCCCGGCTTCTACCGCGGCCGCTATAACGGCGGCAGCATCGGCCCGTGCTGGACGCAAACGCCGATCGGACCGGTGTGGACGTGCGGGTGATGATAGCAAGATGAAGCCGCGGACAATCACCGCGTCTTCGCCTCTGCGCGCTCAACACTCATACATATCAGGTGGTGGCTGACGCGAGCGGGAGCACGCGACGTCAACGACGAACGGCTTGTTTAGGAATCATTTACGAAACGCAGACGCGCGGACCGTTCGCTTATGACAATGCGCGCTGCACAATGCGCGCACCCCAAACTTAGTCATGTAGTTATCACACAAGGCGCTGCCGCGCTTTCAGTCGGCGGGAGTCGTCAGCCTCGGCGACGGTTAAAAGCAAACTCTATGTCCAACTCTGTGTGTTGGGATTTGCCTGCAAATAATAGCGTTTATGCCTGAACGAGACGACGGTTTGAATTTGCGAGGACGACGGAGCGCCTCTGCTGTGCGCAATCGACATCGGCATCACCGATCGCGCGTGGTCAATGTTGTGTAGTTGATCGACCGTCGCTTACCGCAGAGGAGGTCGTCGCATCGCGCATGGGTTGCGCCGTTGCAAAAATCAAAAACTCCGGTCTATGTTAAAACATCATCTGGGATAGATTCCACCCAAACTGCCGCAAGGCTGATGACTTCTACTGCGGTCTCGATCGCGGTGGGAGTGTTCACCTCTAACACCACCCAAGTGGTGGATTTCGTTTGCCTGCAAATGAGCAGGCGGATTCTCGCCGCGATTAATCCTGCGCGCGACAAACGACGGGAGGAATAGCACCTCCCGGCGAAGGATAGTCTGTTGGAGAAGGTAGAGGCGCGATGAGCGGTGTCGATATAGCGGCCAGGCGAGAACCAGAGACTGGATGAAGCACGGCTCCGTACTGCGGCGGTTGGTCTACGGATGAGTACGCCGACGGCCGGATGGGCGGGATAAAAGAATCTAAGTGACAGAATGTGAGTGACGGCCTCGCGGCCGGACGAACACACCGAGGAGACGCTTATGAGCTGGATATTGGACCTCGTTAACCCGCGAGAGCGCAAGTGGGAAGAGTTCTACCGCAACCGCTGGTCCCACGATAACGTCTTCC
>JBIQHO010000203.1:0-6614 GCA_044508545.1 Bradyrhizobiaceae bacterium
AAGGCGGCGGCACTTACGGCCAGCTTCGCAAGTAAACTTGGCGGCACGTCCGTGCGCTCGAAATCAATCCGTTCGGTCATATCCACATCCTGCGACCTAACAATGCGAGCCGGCGCAGGTTGTTCCTCGACTGGAACGCAACGGCTTCCGAGAGGTTGGAATGCCGAGACACAGCATGACCCAGATATTCTCGCCTGCGGCCGATACCTGGCTACGGCTTGCCGTGGTGGGATTTCTCTCGCTCTGTGGCGGGAGTGTCGTCGGGGCGATCGGGCTTGCGAGGTCGGCCTATGTCACATCGATCAATAACGCACCGCATCAGCCGGTGCCCTTCAGCCATCGCCATCATGCCGGGGAATTGGGGATCGACTGCCGATATTGTCACGCGGACGTAGAGAAAGGCCCGAAGGCCGGGCTGCCGCCGACCGCGACCTGCATGACCTGCCACTCCCAGATATGGACCAACGCCGCGATGCTCGAACCAGTCCGCCAAAGCTTCGTCGAAAACAAACCGCTGCGCTGGGTCCGCGTCGCGAAATTGCCGGACTACGTGTTTTTTCGTCACGATATTCATATCGCCAAGGGCGTCGGTTGCGTCACCTGCCACGGCCGGATCGACACGATGCCGCTCACCTACCGCGCCCATGCCTTCACGATGCAGTTCTGTCTCGACTGTCATCGCGATCCGACGCCGAACCTTCGCCCGGCGGACAGAATTACCGACATGACCTGGAAGCCGGCCGGAAATCCGCGCGATCTCGGGGGCAAGATCGCAGCTCATGTTGGAATCCGATCCGGCGAATTGACCCATTGCTACGTGTGCCACCGATGACGACATCGCCGAGACAGTGGACCAGCATCGAGGAACTGGCAGGCGATGCCGCCTTTGCCGAAAGGATCGCGGCCGAATTTCCCGCCGCCGCAACCTTTCCGCCAACCGCTCGCCGCGACTTTCTCAAGATCATGGCGGCATCCTTTGCCCTCGCGGGATTGACCGGATGCGAGAAAAGCCCGTTCGTCGCCGGTATTCCCTATGTGGATCAGCCGGAAGCCGCTCTGCCCGGCGTGCCACGTTATTACGCAACCGCCGTCACGCTGGATGGATACGCCCAGCCGGTGCTGGCGACGACTTACGATGGCCGTCCGACCAAGCTCGATGGACTTCCCGGACACCCGGCCACGCAAGGACGCAGCGATGTGTTCATGCAGGCCGCCGTGCTCCAGCTCTATGACCCGGATCGTGCGCAGAGTCCGACCCGCGCCGGCGAGCCCGTCACATGGACCGATGTCGGCGCAATGTTCTCGGAGCAGCGCCGGGAATGGCAAACGGATGGCGGCAAACGGCTTCGCCTGCTGCTCTGGCCAACAACCTCTCCGACATTGGCGCGCCAGATCACGGAATTCCAATCGCAGTTTCCGGCCGCGCGGCTGCATGTTCACGATGCCTCGAGCGAGCGTGAGCGGATCGCCAATGCCATCGCGGCCTACGGTGAGCCTCTCGACCTGCACTATCAGCTTGGCGCCTGCTCCGTTGTCGTCAGTTTCGACGATGACTTTCTCGGTCCCGGCCCTCGCCAGCTTCTGAATGCGATCGGATGGGCGCAGGCGCGCCGGCGCACGGATGTGCCGGGCATTCATCTCTACTGCGCCGAAAGCATTCCGGGAGCCACCGGCGCGGTTGCGTCGCATCGCCTTCGCGCCGCTCCGTCCCGGATGGCGCATCTGATCGAAGTGCTCGCCGCCCGGCTAGGCGTTTCGGGTGCATCGGCAGGCGATCTCTCCGAGCAAGAACGCCGCTGGCTGGCGCGCGCCGGCGCGGCGATCGACGGCGCGAAAGGCGGGGCATTGGTGACGGCAGGCCCCGGAACCGGTTCGCAGACGGCGCATTGGGCCGCGCGCATCAACGACGCCATCGGCGCGTCCGGACACACCTTAAAATTGACCTCGCCGGTCGCCGATCCCGGTATCGATGCAGCGTCGCTCGGCGAACTTGTCGCCGATATGGACAATGGGCAGGTGGATTCGCTGGTGATCCTCGATGCCAATCCAGTCTACAGCGCACCCGGCTCACTCGATTTCGTCAACGCGCTATCGAAGGTGAAGACCTCGATCCACATCGGCCTTTATCGCGACGAGACCGGCCATCGCTGCAACTGGCAGCTCCCGCTGACCCATGATCTGGAGAGCTGGAGCGATGCGCGCGCGGTGGACGGCACCGCCACCATCATCCAGCCGGTCATCACCTCCTTCTATGACGTCCGGTCGCGGCATCAGATCCTTGCGATGATGTTCGGACGAAACGAGGAAGCCGATGCGCTGGTAAAGGAAACGTGGCGGAACGCATTCGGCGATTCCTTCGACGCGCAATGGGAGAGGGCGTTGCGCGATGGCTTTGTCGCAGGTAGCACCGCTGAGGTCCAGGCGAAGCCGGCCTCCGGCCGGACCGAACCGGCACCGTCGGACGTCGACGGGCTGGATATCGTGTTTCGTCTCGACCCGACCGTTTGGGATGGGCGCTACGCCAATCTCGGCTGGCTCCAGGAATTGCCGAAGCCGCTGACGACGCTGACATGGGGCAACGTGATTACCGTTCCACCGGCGTGGGCGCGCGACTTTGCCGTCGAAAACGGCGAGCTGCTTGAGGTCGATATCGACGGCCGCAAGATTTCGGGTCCGGCCTGGATCATGCCAGGTCAGGCCGACAACACCATCGGGCTCTGGCTTGGCCACGGGCGCGAGAATGCAGGCCGTGTCGGAAGCGGGGTCGGCTACAACGCCTATGGCGTGCGCCCGGCGACGACGCCGTGGACGACGAAAGGTTTCGTTCGAAAGCTCGACAGCAAAGAAGCCCTCGCGATCACCCAAATGCATCACCGGATGGAGGGGTTCGATTTTGTTCGCGAAGTAAGCGCCGCATCACCCAGCCTGCCCGCCCCATCGCCGCAACCCAGTCTCTATCCGTCTCAACCATCCGCGAAAAACGCCTGGGGCATGGTGATCGATATCGACTCCTGCATCGGCTGCAACGCCTGCGTTGCGGCCTGCACGGCGGAGAACAATGTCGCCGTGGTCGGCAAGACGCAGGTGGAGATGGGCCGCGAAATGCACTGGTTGCGGATCGCGCGCTATTACGCCGGCGATGTCGAGAATCCGCGCAGCTATTTCCAGCCCGTTCCCTGCATGCAGTGCGAGGATGCGCCCTGCGAAATGGGATGCCCGGTTCATGCCACCGTGCACAGTCCGGAAGGCATCAATCAGATGGTCTACAACCGCTGCATCGGCACGCGGACCTGCTCAAGCTACTGCCCCTACAAGGTACGGCGCTTCAATTACCTCGATTATCGCAACATGCCGGAAGCGCCCGCCGAACCGGTCCACAATCCGGACGTCACGGTCCGCTCGCGCGGCGTGATGGAGAAGTGCACTTATTGTACCCAGCGCATTCAGGCGGCGCACGTCGCGGCTGACAAGGACAATCGCGACCTGCGCGATGGCGACGTGGTGACGGCCTGTCAGGCCGCGTGCCCAACCCGCGCGATCGTGTTCGGAGACATCAACGACCCCAATTCGGACGTTTCAAAACTGCGCCGGAGCGGCCGCCACTATGTATTGCTCGAGGAATTGGGGACACGACCGCGCACGACCTACCTGGCCAAGTGGAATGACGGTCCGGACAGCGAGGACGACCGAACATGACGGCCTCGGCAACCGACATTTTGCCGACCGCTCAGAGCATCGGCGACGTCAGCGGGCAACTGACCGGCATACCGCTGCACTTTCCGGCACGGCGGCAATGGTGGATCGCGATGGCGGTCGCGGTCGCGCTGCTGATGCTGTTTATCGTCTCGGTGATCGAACTGTTTACCCGCGGCGTCGGCATATGGGGACTGAACGTCCCGGTCACCTGGGCCTTTGCGATCCACAACTATGTCTGGTGGCTTGGCATCGGCCATGCCGGAACGCTGATTTCGGCGCTCCTGTTGCTCACCGGCAGCGAGTGGCGCAACTCGCTCAACCGCTTTGCCGAAACCATGACGCTGTTCGCCGTGGTGTGTGCCGGCATCTATCCGGTGCTTCATCTCGGCCGCCCCTGGTATCTTTACTGGATGTTTCCCTATCCGGCGACGATGGGCGTCTGGCCGCAGTTCCGCAGCCCGCTGGAATGGGACATCTGGGCGGTGCTGACCTATCTCAGCGTCTCCGTGCTGTTCTGGTACACCGGGCTGATCCCCGACCTCGCCAACGCCCGTGATCGCGCGAGGCGGCGCGGCTGGCAGGTGTTCCTCGGCATCCTCGCGCTCGGTTGGCGCGGCTCGACCATCCACTGGCACCGCTGGTCGCGAACCTATCGGATCATGGCGGCGATCGCCGTGCCACTGGTGGTCTCCGTGCATAGCGAAATCTCGCTGCTGTTCGCAGCCAGTCAGCTGCCCGGCTGGCATTCGACGCTGTTCCCGCCCTATTTCGTACTCGGCGCCGCATTCTCCGGCTTTGCCGTCGTCTCGGTGATCGCGGTGGCGCTGCGCGCGATGTTCGGACTGGAAAACCTCGTGACGCGCAAGCATTTCGACGTGCTCGGCAAGGTGTTGCTCGCGACCGGGCTGATGACCGGTTACGGCTACGTGTTCGAAGTCGTCGATGTCCTTTACGGCGGCAATCCTCACGATATCCAAACGCTGCTCGACCGCACCACCGGCGCCTATGCGTGGCTCTATTGGGGCGCCGTGGTCTTTAACTTTGTCCCGCTGCAATTGCTATGGTGGCGCGCGGTGCGGCGAACCGGCTGGGCGCTTTTGCTGGTTTCCGTTTCGGTGATCATCGGCATGTGGCTGGAGCGTTACATGATCCTGGTGACCACGCTTTACCGCGATTTTCTGGTTTCGTCGTGGAGCCACTACACGCCGACGTTCTGGGACTGGTCGACTTATTTCGGCACCATCGGCCTTTTCCTGGTGCCGTTCCTGCTGGCGATCCGGTTCATTCCCGTGATCTCGATTTTCGAAACCGAGAAAACGCTTCTGGACGAACGGGAGGCGCATGATGGCTGACACGCCCTATGGTCTTGTGGCCGAGTTCGCCACCGAGAATGCGATCGTCAAAGCCGCGCGACAGGTGCGTCAGGCGGGTTATCGGAATATCGATGCCTTTACGCCGTTTCCGCTTCCGAGGTTGGCGCGCATCATGCGCATCAGGGATTCGCGGCCGGCGTGGTTCGGATTGGCGGGCGGCATCTTCGGCTTCCTGCTCGCGTTCGGGATGCAGGCTTTTGTCAGTTATGTGTATCCGCTCAATGTCGGCGGCCGTCCACTCTATCCGCTTTCCGCCTACGCAGTGGTTATCTTTGAACTGACAATTCTGTTCGCCGTGCTGTTTCTCTTCATCGGACTGTTGGTTTTGAACCGCCTGCCGCGGTTGAGCTATCCGATCTTCAACGCTCCCAGGTTCCATCTCGCGAGCAAGGATCGCTTCTTCCTTTGCATCAAAGCCCAAGACAGGCAATTCGATCGGGAGAGCACCGCCCGTTTCCTGCACGATATTGGAGCGGTTAGTATCGCGTTGGTGCCGTCGTGAAAGCCGCCGCCGCGGCCTTCGCGTTGGCGGTTCTTCTGGCCGGATGCGACCAGAACATGGAGGAGCAGCCGGCCGGTCGCAGCTATTCAACGTTGCCGCAACTTGGCGGCGGCGCAATGCGGCCTCCTCCCTCGGGGACCGTGGCACAGGACGCCGCCGCCCGAGAGGAGGCGACCCAACAAAAGCCGCAACTCACGGCGGCATTGCTGGCACGCGGACAGGATCGCTTCACCATCTATTGCTCGCCCTGCCACGGCCGAACCGGCCAGGGTAACGGCCGCATTGTTCAGCGCGGGATGCCGCACCCGACCAGCTATGACGATCCGCGGTTGCTCGCGGCCGACGACCAGCATTTCTTCGACGTCATCACTCACGGATATGGCGCGATGTACTCCTACGCCATGCGCGTATCACCGCAGGATCGCTGGGCGATCGTCGCCTACATTCGCGCGCTGCAACTGAGCGGTCACGCTGCGCTGACGGATGTCCCTGACAACGAGAAGGCAAAACTGGAGGACCGGAAATGAGCACAATCCGGCTCCGTGCAACCATCATCGGCGTGGCCACGCTCACCTGCCTGTGCCTCGGCGCGATCATCGACCCGCGCACGGCGTTGGCGGCCTACCTGGTCGGCTGGATCACGCTCGCCGCGATTCCGATCGGCGGGCTGCTGATCCTGCCGACGACATATCTTGTCCGCCGCACATGGACCCACGACCTGCACCCCATCCTCGCCGCGATGATGGCAACACTACCCTTGTGCGGCGTGCTTTTTGTTCCCGTTTTGCTCGGACAATCGCTGCTCTATCCGGTCGCGGCAGGCGCCGCCGCTCCTGCTTTCAGGGCGGCCTATCTGGCGCCGTGGGCGTTTGCGCTGCGGACGATCGCCTATTTCTCAATCTGGTCCGTGCTCGGCGCTTGGCTTACTCGCGCATGGGGAGATTCGGCCCGCATGAACCGGGCGGCATCGGCTACCCTTATCGTCGCGTCGCTGACGATATCGCTCGCCGGGATCGACTGGCTCGAATCGTTGAACGCGGATT
>JBIQHO010000204.1:0-6591 GCA_044508545.1 Bradyrhizobiaceae bacterium
GCGCCAGCCGCTGCACCGCGCCCTCGATGTCCTTGCCGGCGACCATCATCAGGTCCGCCATCTCGTCCACGATGATGACGATGAAGGGAAGCGGCTCGAGGTCGAGCTTCTCGTCCTCGTAGATCGCCTTGCCGGTTTCCTTGTCGAACCCGGTGTGCACCGTGCGCGTCAGTTCCTCGCCCTTGGCCCTGGCTTCGACAAGGCGCTGGTTGTAGCCGTCGATGTTGCGCACGCCGAGCTTGGCCATCTTCTTGTAGCGCTCTTCCATCTCGCGCACGGCCCACTTCAGCGCGACCACGGCTTTCTTGGGGTCGGTCACGACCGGCGTCAGCAGATGCGGAATGCCGTCATAGACGGAGAGTTCGAGCATCTTCGGATCGACCATGATGAGGCGGCACTGGTCGGGCCGCAGGCGGTACAGCAGGCTGAGGATCATGGTGTTGATCGCCACCGACTTGCCCGAGCCGGTGGTGCCGGCGATCAGCATGTGCGGCGTGCGCGCGAGATCGATGATGACGGGATCGCCGCCGATGGTCTTGCCGAGGCAGAGCGGCAGCTTGGCGACGGAATCGACGGCCTCCCTGGCGGTGAGCAATTCACGCAAATAAACCTTCTCGCGATGCGCGTTGGGCAGTTCGATGCCGATGGCGTTGCGGCCCGCGACCACCGCGACGCGCGCCGACAACGCGCTCATGGAACGCGCGATATCGTCGGCGAGGCCGATCACGCGCGCCGACTTGATGCCGGGCGCGGGCTCCAACTCGTACAGCGTCACCACCGGTCCGGGGTTGGCTTTGACGATCTCGCCGCGCACGCCGAAGTCCTGCAGCACGCCTTCCAGCGCCCGCGAATTGGTTTCCAGTTCGGACTTGCTGAGCGGCTGGCGATCGGCGGCGCGCGGCACGGACAGTACGTTCACCGACGGCAGATCGAACTTGCCGGATTTTTTCGCGGGGGCGCGAGCAGCGGCCTTCCGGCGCGGCGCACGGACCGGAACATCCTCCTCCTCCTCGTCTTCGTCCTCCTCATCCTCGACATGCGTCGGAACCAGCGACGGACCGGTGGACCCACCGAGTGTCGGCTCCTGACGCTCATACGCCAGCGCCGAATTCTGCGGCGCGCTCGACACCAGCGACTTGTAGGCCAGCGCCACGAGCGCCCCGAGCCTGAGGCGTTTCAGGCGCGCCTTCGCGCTCATCAGCGCATGAACCAGCCAGCCCAGCGAGACCGAGGCGTGATCGCTGCCGTCATCGAACGGCGCGTCGTCGTCGACCGCGAGTGTCTCGTCGGCCACCCGCGATTTCAATCCGCCGGCCCAGAGAAATGTCGCAACCATGATGCATAAGAAAATCGCGCCGAACACGACGTGTTGCAGCACGCTTGCCGGGCCGAACAGGATAGCGGGCGCCCGCACCAGCGCGTCGCCGACAACGCCGCCGAGTCCGGTCGGCAGCGGCCACGCGCCGTTATGCGGCCAGCAACTGGCGAAGCCGGCGGCGGCACTGGTGCAGAGAATCCAGCAGGCCAGCCGCGTCGCCGCGCGGTCGAACGGGCGATGGGTCAGCATGCGCCAGCCCCAGATCGCCACCGGCAGGATCAGCATGATCGCGCCGAGGCCGAGAATCTGCATCAGCAGATCGGCGCCGATCGCGCCGGGATAGCCGAGGACGTTGTGGATTGCGCGCGAGGTGGCGTGGCTGAGGCTCGGATCCTGCACCGACCATGTCATCAGCGCAGCCGCGGCAGCGCCCGACAATCCGATCAGGCCGAGCCCGGTCAGTTCGCGCAGGCGTCGCGCGAGCACGTCGCGGATCGACGGCGGTAGATGGTCGACGATGGGAAGGAGGCGTTCGATCGCTGCCATGCTCATGGGCCCCCGCGACTATCCGAGAGTTTTCACCAGCCGATGCAACGCCTCGGCCGTGGTTTCAGTGTCCGCCACCAGCGCCAGGCGGATATAGCCCGCGCCGGGATTCAAGCCGTCGGCTTGCGGGCGCGACAGATAGCTGCCCGGAATCACGCGCACGCCAGCCTCCCTGTAGAGCTTCACCGTCGCGGCCTCGTCGCCGCCGCAAGCGGAGACATCCAGCCAGATGCAGAAGCCGCCGGCGGGCCTCGCATAGCCGTAGCGACGGCCGAGGATCTCGTCGGCGAGATCGAACTTGAGCCGGTAGAGCCGGCGGTTCTCCTCGACATGCGCCTCGTCGTCATAGGCGGCGGCGGCGACGTGCTGCAGCGGCACCGGCACCTGAGGCGCCGCGACGTTGCGCAGTTCGTGAAACGCGGCGAGGAAGGTGCGATCGCCGGCGACGAAGCCGACGCGCAGGCCCGGCAGGTTCGAGCGCTTCGAGAGCGACTGGAACGCGACGACGTTGGCGAAATCATCGCCCGCGCATTCCAGCGCGCTGCCGGGCGCGGTGTGCGTGTAGATTTCCGAGTAGCATTCGTCGGCGAACACGAGGAAGCCGTGACGGCGCGCCAGCGCGATCAGTCGCGAAAAGTAATCGCGCGAGGCCACCGCGCCTTGGGGATTGGCGGGCGAGGCGAGATAGATCGCGACGGTGCGCGCCAGCGTGGCCTCGTCGAGCGAATCGAGGTCGGGCAAAAATCCGCCTGAGCGCGTCGCCGGCAGCAGGACCGTCTCGCAATGGGCGGCGCGGGCGCCGGCGCCATAGGCCGGGTAGAACGGGTTCGGCATCAGGATCGCCGGCGTGCCCTTGCGGGGCGTCACGTAACGGGCGGCGGCGATCGCAGCGTAAAACAGCCCCTCGCGGCTGCCGTTCAGCACCAGAATCTCGGTCTCGGGATCGATCGCGCGGGGCAGGGCGAACCGCCTCGACAGCCAGTTGGCAGCCGTGCGGCGGAACGGCTCGATCCCCCGCGCCATCGGGTATCGCCTGAACTCGTTGATATGCCGCGACAATATCTCGCCGACGAAAGCCGGTGGCGGGTGCTGTGGCTCGCCAATCGAAAGCGTGATCAGCGGCTGTCCCGGCTGCCAGGGCGCAAGCAATTCCGCCGCCCGCGCAAACGGCGACCGCTCGCCGGGCGCGGTGAACGCGGCCGGACTCACGGCCGACCCGGCCGGGCCGGCGACGGACTCAGTCGGGCTGGCGGCGCCTTGCGCCGCGCGCGATGAAGCGGTGGTTGCCATCGGTTAAGCGTCAACACTTTCAAGACGTTCAGCCACACCTCGGGGCCCGAACGAAAGCCAGTTGAGTACCATAGGTGCGGCGAGGTTAAGACGCGATTAACCATCGGCGGGAGGGGGTGTTTTCCCGTCGCGCCCGGAGAACTGTCACATGCGGTCTAGACAACAATACCGAGGAACGACGCCCCCGCATTAGCGGGACAACGATCTCACCACCCCTACAGCGCCTCGCCCTTCAACAGCCGTGGCACCTCGCCGGTCAGTCCGGCCGCCTGGCGGATGAACGCGTTCTTCAAAGGCGGCATGCGATCGACCAATCCCAATCCGAGGTCGCGCACGCCGCGCAGCAGCGTCGATTCGTTCGAGAACAGAACATTGAGCGTGTTGGTGGCAAGGCCCATCGCCATGGTGTCGAAGCGCCGCCAGCGCTGATAGCGCTCGAGCACATCGGTCTGCCCCGGATCGATGCCGAGCCTGACCGCATCGACCACGCTTTCCGCCAGCGCGGCGACGTCCTTCAGTCCGAGGTTCAGGCCCTGCCCCGCGATCGGATGGATCACATGCGCCGCGTCGCCGACCAGCGCCAGCCGCTCGCCGATGAACGAGCGCGCGACGAAATACTGAAGCGGAAACGCGCGCGGCTTGTCGAGCGCCTTGATCTCACCGAGCTGCAGGCCGAAGCGCTGCTCCAGCTCGGAATGAAATTCGTCTTCCGCAAGCGCGACGATGCGCGCGGCGTCGGTGCGCTTCTCGGTCCATACCAGCGACGAGCGCCGTCCGGTCAGCGGCAGGATCGCGAACGGGCCGGCGGGAAGAAAATGTTCTTCGGCGCGGCCGTGATGATCGCGCTCATGGCCGACGGTGACGACGATGCCGGACTGATCGTAGTCCCAGCCGTGGGTGGCGATGCCGGCGCGCTCGCGCAGTTTTGAACGCGCGCCGTCGGCCGCCACCAGCAGGCTCGCGTCGATGGTCGAGCCGTCCGCCAGCGAGACCGCGACGCCGCCCGGCCGCGTCTCGTTTGCCGTCACCGCCGTGGCGCGCAGGTCGACGCCTTCAGCTTGCGCGCGCGTCGCCAGCGCCTCGATCAGGTAACGGTTCTCGACCATGTGCGCGAACGGCTCGCCGGGCTCGACGTTGCCGGCAAAGGTCAGGAACACCGGACGGGTGGCGTCCTCGAGCTTCGAATCCGTCACCACCATGTCGAGGATCGGCTGCGCGGTGCCCGCGACCTCGTCCCACACCCCGAGCGCCTCGAACAGGCGGCGGCATGCGGCGACGATGGCGGTGGCGCGCGGATCGCGGCTCGGCCGGTTGGCCAGCATGGGGTCGGCGACCACGATCGGGACCTCCGCGCCCAGCCCCTGGCGCAGCGCCAGCGCCAGCGCCAGGCCTGCGAACGCGCCGCCGCAGATGACAATGCTCTGTTGTTGTGTCGTCATGGTACGCCTGACCTTCTTGCGCCGGCATTATAGCCGGGCGAAACACGTTCACCAAACGCGGAGCGCGAGCGGCCGTTCCGGCCTCCAGACCTGGACGCGGACCCGCAACCCGGGTTCGAGCCTTTCGCCTCGTCGGCGCTGACGGCCCCAATGGAAGGCATCCCGATGTCCAAAAGCCTGGTCGACCTGATCTCGATCCTCGATCTTGAGCCGATCGAGGAAAACCTGTTCCGCGGCAGCAGCCCGAAGACGAGCTGGCAGCGGGTGTTCGGCGGGCAGGTGATCGGACAGGCGATGGTCGCGGCCTGCCGCACCGTCGAGGGCCGGCTGCCGCACTCGCTGCATTGCTATTTCATCCTGCCGGGCGATCCGGCGGTGCCGATCATCTACGAGGTGGAGCGGCTGCGCGACGGCAAGAGCTACTCGACGCGGCGCGTCACCGCGATCCAGCACGGCCGTGCCATCTTCTCGATCATGGTGTCGTTCCATGTGGACGAGGAAGGCGCGTTCGACCATCAGGACCCCATGCCAGAGGTGCCGCCGCCGGAGGATCTCTCGCCGGAGGAGTTCGCCAGGCAACCGATGTTCAAGGAGATGCCGGAGTTCATCCGCCGCTATTACGAATCCGACCGCCCGATCGAACTGCGCCCGGTTGAACTCAACCGCTACTTCGGGGAGAAGATCGCCGATGGCCGCGTCCATGTCTGGATTCGCGCAGCGGCGAAACTTCCCGACGATCCGGCGCTGCACATGTGCGCGCTCGCCTATGCGTCGGACTTCGCGCTGCTGGATGCGGTGATGGCGCGCTACGGCCGCACCCTGTTCGACAAGCGGATAATGGCGGCCTCGCTCGATCATGCGATGTGGTTTCACCGCCCGTTCCGCGCCGACGAATGGCTGCTCTACGCGCAGGATTCGCCGAGCGCGCAGAGCGGCCGCGGCCTCGCCCGCGGGCTGATCTTCAAGCGCGACGGCACGCTCGTCGCTTCCGTCGCGCAGGAAGGCTCGGTGCGCGAGCGGCGCTGAGGCTTCGTGCCCGGCGCTGCATCGCGTCAGGGTCCATGCCGGCGGCGGCACGCATGTTTTTCGTCCGCGCTGCAAGTTTTTTTGTGCGGTTTGCACGGAAAGGTGTCAGACTTGGCCGTTCCAATTCGATTATGACGGTACCGTCCACCAAGCGGATGAGCGCTTATGAAACTCGTCGTCGCCATCATCAAACCCTTCAAACTTGAGGAGGTCCGCCAGGCGCTGACCGAACTCGGCGTGCACGGCATGACCGTGACCGAGGTCAAGGGCTACGGCCGCCAGAAGGGACATACCGAGATCTATCGCGGCGCGGAGTATGTGGTGAATTTTCTTCCCAAGCTGCGGATCGAGGTCGCGGTACCGTCGGACATCGCGGACAAAACCGTGGAGGCCATCACCGCGGCCGCGCACACCGGCCAGATCGGCGACGGCAAGATTTTCGTGCTTCCGATCGATCACGCTTTGCGCATCCGCACCGGCGAGACCGACGACGACGCGCTCTGACGATGTGAAATTCGTTCCCCGAACGTCGCGTGCCCCGCGCTCCTTGCGCCATGCTGCGCCGGCAGCATAATGTCGGCAGCCGCTGCTGCTTCTGCTTTGAGCATAACAGGCTAGTTTTTAGGCGCGACCTCCCCTCGCGACATCCGCCGCGCCGCGCACAACGCGAAAACTCCCGAGTTCACAACATCCTGCCGAGTTGGCACGACATTTGATTTCCATGAGTCCGGCTGTGCCCGCGCCGCGACTCTGTTCCGGCGCGGCCGAGCCCCAGGCGGGAACCGGACCATGAAAATCGTGATGGCGATCATCAAGCCCTTCAAGCTCGAAGAGGTCCGCAATGCCTTGAGCGCGATCGGCGTGCGCGGTCTGACCGTGACGGAGGTCAGGGGATACGGCCGCCAGAAGGGCCATACCGAAATCTATCGCGGCGCGGAATATGCGGTGAGCTTCCTGCCGAAAGTCAAGATC
>JBIQHO010000205.1:0-6566 GCA_044508545.1 Bradyrhizobiaceae bacterium
TCAAATCCTGCGCCTGCCATCACCATATCGGACGGCCGCAAGGCCCCGGCGCCCGGCCGATCGTCAGCGGCGGCCGGAGGCAGGTATTGTTTTTTATCATCCCCCCCATGCTTAGATAGCGGTTTCTCGGCAAGGCCACCCTGAAACTTCGTGTAACATACTGAAATAAATTGAATATTCCAGTTTTTTCCTATCCAGGCAAATGGAAAATCCGTATTTTGACAAAGCCGATAGAATTCCTCTCAATATTGCCCGCAAGGTCACAATCGCGAACCAGAAACACGCCGATTGCGATCGCAAAGGAAGCGTTTGACGCCGCTCGGCCCAGGGTCATCCGGAGCCGACGAGGATTGGGGGCCCAATTGGACAAGACCACACTTCAACTCACGCCCGGACTGACGCCGGCGATCGGCTATTCCTTGCTGATCGGCCTGGGCCTGGCGTCACTGGCGATCGCCATCATCATCCGGCAATATCTGGTGCGCAACACGCACGACTTCATCATCTCCGACCGCAAGGTCGGCTTCGGCTTCGGCGTCGGGTCTGTCATCGCGGTGTGGACCTGGGCGATGGCCGTTCTGATGAGTTCGGCGATGACGTTCCAGTGGGGATTGTCCGGCCTCTTCTGGTTCGTCGTTCCCAACGGTCTCGCCGTCATGGCGATGATCCCGTTCGCGCGCGTGCTGAGAAAGAGCATGCCGCACGGCTATACGATCTCGGAATTCACCGCATACCGGTTCAACCAGTCGCAGGTCGCCTCGGCCATCGTCACGGCGACGATGATCTTCGGCATCATCCTGGAAATCCTGATCAACCTCAAAGGGACGTCGATCGTCATCTCGTCGATCTTCGGCATCAACTGGGAGGTCGCTGCGATCGTCGGCATCATCTCGGTGCTCGTCTACTCCTATTTCGGCGGACTCTGGACGAGCGTGATGACCGCGACCATCAACACGCTGATGATCACCGTACCGGCTGCCATCATCGTCTCGCTGGTCTACGACAAGGTGCCAGGCGGCGCAGACGCGGTGATCGACGCGGTCGGCAAGGCCGACCCGCAGAACCTATCCGTGCTCAGGCCGGATGCGGCAGCCGGTTTCGGCATCACGCTGGCCTTCGGCCTGCTTGCCGCGACCGTCGCCGACCAGACATTCTGGCAAAAGGTGTGGTCGATCCGCGCGGACCAGGTGAACCGGACATTCCTGTGGGCCGGCGCGCTGTTCTACCCCATCCCGATCTGTCTCGGCATGCTCGGCCTCGTTGGCATCGCCTACGGCCTGACGCCGGCCGACGTGGGCGGCGACATCGCCGCGGTCGGCCCGTACCTCGTCTCCCATATCGGCCTGCCGGTCTTCGTCATCGTCATCTACGTGCTGGTGATCCTAGCGGCCTGCTATTCGACGATCGATGGCGCGAGCGCCGCGCTTTCGTCGGTGGTGGCGGTCGATCTGGTCAAGCGCTATGCGCCGGGCACTTCCGAGAAGACGCTGTTCGCAGTCGCCAAGATCTCCATGGTCTTGGGAGGCGCCATCGCCCTCGCTATCGTGCTTTCGGGCGTGGATTTCACGACGCTGGTGCTCACCACCTATGCCCTGAAAACGGCGATCCTGCTGCCGCTGGTGCTGGCGATCCTTTGGCCGCGGACCAACACGGTGGGCTTCGTAGGCGGCGTGGTGCTGGCCATCGCGATCGGGATGACCATACGCGCCTACGAGGGCGAATTGATCGGCACATTGTCGATCCTGGCGATCAGCGGCCTCACGGTCGTTGCAGGAGCCTACCTCTTCCCATCGCGCTTCGACGCGAAAGTGCTCTCGGCGGCACGCGATCTCGACCGGGGCGTGGCAGAGCCGGCGATAGCGGCCACGGATCTGCCCAAGCCAGCCGAATAACGAGCGGCGATGACCGCCAAGGAGAAGGCAATCATGTCTACCGTCACCACCATCATTCTCGTGCTCGGGCTTGCCGCGACGGCGCTGTTCGTCGCAGGGTTCCTGCGCGGGCTGCGACAGGCTCTCGACAGCCGCAACCATGCCAGCAAGGACGTGCCCGTCAGCGAAAACGAGCATTGGCCGAGCGTCATCTTTGCGGTCATCGTCTCGGCGCTGGCGATCGCCGCCGTCGGCTTCACCTCGGCCGCCGTCTATGTGGGGCCGTTCCTGGTGCTGCTCACGGCCGCCGGCACGGGCCTCGCATTCTTCCTCGATCACCCTGACAAATCCGTCAGCTGAGCGAACACGCACCAGCCTTGCGGCCTGTCGGCGACGGGCCGTTTCGTACATTCAGGAAACCGTTTCGGAGTCGAACGTGTCGGATTTAAAGAAGGCGCATCTTCTGGGCTTCATCCAGCATGGCGTGAACAGCCACGCCACGGGCATGTGGCGCCATCCCAAGGACAAGGTGGGCTGGCACTATGCCCGCCCCGAATATTGGCAGCACATGGCGCGCACGATGGAACGCGGACTATTCGATGCGATGTTCATAGCCGACGAGCTGGCGCCCTATAACACCCATGCCGGCAGCTCGGACCTCGTGGTCAAATATGCCGTGCAGTGCCCGACCCACGAACCCTCCACGATCGTGCCTATCATAACCACCGCCACGAAGAACCTGGGCGTCGGCGTGACCTTGTCGACCGCCTTCGAGCACCCCTCTTCGATGTGCCGGCCCCTTTCGAGCCTGGATCACCTTTCCGGCGGGCGCATCGCCTGGAACATCGTCAGCTCCTATTCGAAGAGCGAATGGGAGGCCTACGGCGCGGAGATGACCGACCGGTCGTATCGCTACGAACGGCTTGACGAATATATGGAGGTCTGCCACAAGCTCTGGAACTCGTGGGCGCCCGATGCCATCATCGCCGACAAGGAAAGCGGCGTATACGCGGATCCGGACAAGGTCCAGGAGGTCGACCACCAGGGCCAGTTCTTCCGCTGCAAGGGCCGCCATTTCGTGGCGCCGTCTCCGCAGGGGCATCCGGTGCTGTGGCAGGCGGGCTCGTCGGACCGAGGCCGCGATTTTGCCGCCCAGCACGCCGAGGCGATCTTCGCCGTATTGCCGACAGTCGCCCGCATGAAGCACTATACAGAGGATCTCAACGACCGGCTGTGGCGGAAGTTCAACCGCAAGCCGGGCAGCGTGAAGCTCATCTTCGGCGTCCAGACCGTGGTCGCCGAGACCGAATCCGAAGCGGCCGCAAAATACGAACGCATCAAGGCCTGCATCCCGCCGGAAGGGGCGCTTGCCTGGATCTCCGGACATTTCGGTCTCGATTTCTCCAAGTTCGACTTGGATGAGCACATCCAGAACATCGAGGTGCCCGGCATCCAGGGACTGTTCGAGTCGATCCTCTATGCCCGTGACGGCGCGCCGGTCACCATTCGCGAGGCGGCCACCATCTATGCGCAGGGCATGGGCATGCCGGTTCTGGTGGGCACTCCGGCCAGCATCGCAGACAAGCTCGAGCTGTTCATGGACGAGGGGGGAGCGGACGGCTTCATGCTGATCGCCACCTATACGCCCGGATGCTTTGAGGAGTTCGTGGACCTGGTCGTGCCCGAACTGCAGCGCCGTGGTCGCTATCGCACCGAATATGCCGGAGCAACGCTGCGCGAGAACCTTCTTCAAGATTAGGTCGTGTGGACCAGCCAGCACCAAAAGCTCGTCAAGATGGCGGACTTCCTCCGAGGAGCTCCGTTGCACGCACGAGCGCCGAATGGTCCGCTTCACCGAAGCCGCTACCGGCACATGCCGCGAACAGTTGCTGGACCAGCGCCGTCGCCGGCAATGGCTGGTTAAGCCTGGACGCGGTGGAGAGCGCCAAATGCAGATCCTTGCGATGCAGCGCGATGCGAAAGCCCGGGGCAAACTTGCCCTCGATCATTCGCTTGCCATGTACGTCGAGGACACGGGAATTCGCGAAGCCACCGAGCAAGGCTTCGCGAACGACGGCCGGATCAACGCCGGAGCGCGCCGCGAAGGTGAGACCCTCGGCTACGGCCTGAAGTGTAAGCGCAACGACGATCTGGTTTGCGACCTTGGCGGTCTGCCCTGCACTGACGCTGCCGATCCGTGTCACGGAGCGGCCCATCGTTTCAAGCAACGGCCATATCTTGCGGCAATCCTCTTCCTCGCCGCCGACCATGATGGTGAGGCTGGCCTCGCGCGCGCCGATCTCCCCGCCGGACACGGGAGCGTCCACATAGGCCCCGCCTCTTTCGGCGATGCGGCTTGCAAAATCGCGCGTGGCGATCGGCGAGATCGAGCTCATGTCGATCACGATCGCCTCCGAGCGAAGGCCTTCCGCCACGCCGTCCGGGCCAAACAGCACCGCCTCCACGTCAGGAGTATCCGGGAGCATGGTTATGACGACGTCGGCCTTGCGGGCGACGGCTGCAGGGGAAGAGGAGGCCACGCCGCCAAGAGCCTTGAGATACTCCGGCACGCCCGAACGACTGTGGAGGACGAGTTCATTTCCGGCCTTGATGAGGTTCGCGGCCATCGGCCGTCCCATGATACCAAGGCCGATGAAGCCGATAGCGTTCATTTTCACGACCCTTCAAATTCCAGCGTTCAATAGCCAAGATTCGGGCGCACGACGTTCAGCAGCGGCTCGCCGTCGAGGTAGCGGCGCAAGTTGCGCAAGAATAGATCGATGGTGAGCTCCGCGTATGACTCGTTGTCGTCGGCCGAGACGTGGGGGGTCACGATCAGGTTCGGGACCGACCACAAGGGCGAGGATGCTGGAAGCGGCTCCTGGGTGAACACATCCAGTATCGCGCCGCTCAGATGGCCGCTGTGCAGCAGATCGGCGAGTGCGGAATAGTCTACCACCGGCTCGCGCCCGACATTGGCGATGCCGGCGCCGGGCTTGATCAAGGAAAGCCGGCGGCGGTCGAGGAGGTTTACGGTCTCGGCGGTCGCAGGCGTGGCGACGAACACGAAATCCGCTTGTGGCAGGACTTCGTCGAGCCGATCCGGCGTGACCATCCGGTCCACCCCCTCCGCCGGCCGCCCGTGACGGGAGACGCCGATCACGTTGAGGCCGAGGAGCTTGGCGTGTCGGGCGACGGAGCCTCCGATGCTGCCGACGCCGATGAGCAGCAGCGTGCGCCCCGCGATCGGGCTCGCATAGAGCGACGTCCATTGCCGCCGCTTCTGCTGGTCGACGATTGCCGGGATGCGGCTGTGCAGCATCAGGATGGCCATGAGCCCGAACTCGCCCGCGCGGCTCGCGTGAATGCCCTTGCTGTTGACCATGGTGATTTGCGGCGGGAGCCAGTCCATCGGCATGAGATGCTCGACGCCTGCGCCGATCACATGGATGAGCCGCAGCTTCGGCGTTGCACGCGTGGCGTCGTCGATCCGCACGTCCCAGCCAACGAGCGCCTCGGCGTCCGCCGCAGCGGCGGGCCAGTCGTCCTCGCCGAGGCTGTAGGTCGTCTCGACATGGGGTGCGAGCTCGGGGTGGGCGGCAAGGCCGTGGGCGAAGCGCTCCGGCGTTATGCTGAATATCTTGGCTGCTTCAGGGGTGCTCCAGACTGTGTTTTTGACGTGAACGTGGACGCGCCGCATAGATTCCTCCGAATGCATGTCGTTTTTAATGATCCGGGCCTTTCCGAAACCGGACTACGGCTGGCCTCAGCGCCTCGGCGGTGCGCGCGCCGGCTCGTCCAGCATGGCCTCGAGGCCACGCACGACAGCGGTGCTGTCCTGATCGCCGAACCCCAGTGCGCGCGCCAGCTGGAACAGTTCGGTCGCCGCATTCGCAACGGGCAGCGCAAGCCGTGTCGTCTCACGCGCAAGCCTGGCGGCCTGATGGATGTCCTTGTGAGCCAGCGCAAGGCGGAACTCGACATCGTCAAAGGCACCGGCAAAAACCTTGGGCACCATCCACTGGACGATCGGGCTGTTCGAATGCGAGGCCGACAGCATCCTGAAGAACGTTTCAAGATCCAGCCCCGAAGCCTTGGCGAACGCGATCCCCTCGGCGACTCCGGCGACCTCGATCCAGCCGATCATGTTCTGGATCAGCTTGGCGGCATGCCCCTTTCCGATGTCGCCGAAATGGTAGACTTGGCTGCTGAAGGCCGTGAGCAGCGGGCGAATGCCGTCGAGGATAGCCGGGTCACCGCCGGCCATGACAGTCAGCGTTCCGGCATGGGCGCCCTCGACGCCGCCAGTGACGGGCGCGTCGATGAAGCGGCCGCCCGCCTCCTCGAAACGCTGCGCCAGGCGCCGGGTGTCTAGCGGATAGCATGTGCCCATGTCCACAGCGAGATATCCGGGCGCCATTCTGGCCGCAATGCCGGCGCTTCCGAACAGAACCGACTCGACCTCGTTCGAGGTGGGCAGTAGCATGAGGGCGATTTCGGTCGACGCGGCGGCCTCGCCGGCGTTGGCGGCTTCTCTGGCGCCTTCCGCCACGAGCCGCTCGATCGAAGCGCGGTTGCGATGGGCGACGACCACAACATCGTGCCCCGCCGCGAGCAGGTGCGCGGCCATGGGCTCCCCCATCAGGCCCAGCCCAAGGATGGCAACCTTCATCGTCCGGCCTCCGCCGACGCAGG
>JBIQHO010000206.1:0-6519 GCA_044508545.1 Bradyrhizobiaceae bacterium
ATAAGGCGTTCCGGCGAACACTTCGGCCGCCGCGACGAAATCGCCGACGATATGATCGAGCGGCGCGACATGGACCGCGGGAATGTAGAGATCGCCGGCGGCGATGGCGAAGGCGCCGTTATGGCGGCGGATGGTCAGCGTCGCGCCGAGCGGCAGCGTCTGGGCCGGCGCGAGTTTGATCGATGGCCCCGGAAAGGCGAACGTCCGCAGCGCGATGACCTTGTGCGTTGGTGCTGCGCAGGGCCTAGCAAGCGCGCGGTCGGGAATCCATCCGACATAGCCATCGCTTTTCAATTGGCACCAGGCCCAGCCTTCGGCGCTGTGATCGTAGACCGTGACGCGCTCGCCGCGCAGCGCCTGGGTGTCGAGCATGGCGTCAGGCAAAGGCTCACGCTGCAGCGGCGCAACTGCGTCGACGACCTCGCGCTCCTCGCCGTCGACGTAGCGCGCGGCCTTGATCCGGCCTTCGAGATAACGCGCGGCAATCTCCGGCCGCGCCGGCGTCAGGCGCGGATCATCCATAGCGTTCGCCTAGCAGTCGGTAGATCGCGCGCGCGGCCTGGCATTCTCCGCCCTCGGGTCGCGCCGGCTTCGCCGACGGCGTCCAGCCGTAGATATCGACGTGAAGCCAGCTTGTCGTCGCCTCGACGAAGCGTTGCAGGAACAGCGCGCAGGTGATCGAACCGGCGAAACCGCCCGAGGGCGCATTGTTGATGTCGGCGACCTTGGAATCCAGCCACGCGTCGTAAGCGGGCCATAGCGGCATCCGCCACAGCGGATCGTTCTCGGCGTCCGCCCAGCACGCGAGATCGCGCGCGAGCCGCTCGTCGCTCGTATAGAAAGGCGGAATGTCCGGTCCGAGCGCAACACGCGCCGCGCCGGTGAGCGTTCCGAGATCGATCAGAAGGTCGGGTTTGTCTTCGCAGGCGAGCGTCAGCGCGTCGGCCAGAACCAGCCGGCCTTCGGCGTCGGTGTTGCCGATTTCGACGCTCAAGCCCTTGCGCGACGGGAAGATATCCAGCGGCCGGAATGCGTTGCCGGCCACAGCGTTCTCCACCGCCGGGATCAGCACGCGCAGCCGAACCTTCAGCTTCGCGTCCATGATCATCGACGCCAGCGCCAGAACATTGGCCGCGCCGCCCATGTCCTTCTTCATGATCAGCATGCCGCTGGCGGGTTTGAGATCGACACCGCCGGTGTCGAAGCAGACGCCTTTGCCGACCAGCGTGACTTTCGGATGCGCGGCGTCGCCCCAACTCATGTCGATGAGGCGCGGCGCGCGCGGCGAAGCCATTCCGACTGCATGGATCAGCGGAAAATTCTTGTGTTTCAGATCGTCGCCGGTGATGCAGTTGAAATCCGCGCCGAAACGCCGCGCGAGATTCTGGGCCGCTGCGGCGAGTTCTTCCGGTCCCATATCGTTGGCGGGCGTATTGATGAGATCGCGCGCCAGCGCCGCGGCATCCGCCATCCGCGAGATATCGGCGGCGTCGACGCCGTCGGGCGGCACCAGCCGCGCCTTCGGCGCGTCGGCCTTGCGGTAGCGGCCGAAACGGTAGCTGCCGAGTGCAAAGGCCAGCGTCGCGAGATGCATGTCGTCGGTCGCATTGGCGAAGCGGAATGTTCCGGCGGGCAACAGGCCCGGCAGCTTGCCGGCGAGAAAGGGATCGCGCGAGCGGCCAACGGCATCGCCGAGTCCGAACAGAATGTGCG
Organism: Bradyrhizobiaceae bacterium; assembly: GCA_044508545.1. Lineage (GTDB taxonomy): Bacteria > Pseudomonadota > Alphaproteobacteria > Rhizobiales > Xanthobacteraceae > Nitrobacter. Next base: position 1,714 of record JBIQHO010000206.1, read on the forward strand.
AGACCTCTCCGTTTGCCGCAGGGAGCGCGAGGTATTGCCCGGCCTTCGCCGCAAAGCCGTTCGCCTCGGCAAAGCGCCGCGCCGGACCGTCGAGCGTCCCGCCCGTCGTTTCCCACGCTGCCTCGGGCAGGAGGGTGATCGGAACGGCCTCCCCGGCCGGCGCGGTCGAAAACGCGGAATGCATGGTTGTCTCGATCTCTGTTCGATGAGGAGAGTTTAGCGGCGGAGCGCGCAGATGTCAGTCGGTGCAGTTAACCAGACGTTAGGGTTAACAGTCTATTGCTGAAACCGTCCAGCTATCTGATCGGCCAGCAATTGCGAGTGGGTGTCCATGCGTCAGCAGTCGTGTCTTGCCAGGCTTCTCGCGTCCGCCGCCATGTCGGCGATACTGGCGACCGGACTCGGCGGCTGTCAGACCATGGGCGTTGCGGATATCACCGGCTCGCTCGGCGCGAAGGCCAAGGCAAACTCCGAGTCCGATCCGCATCGCACCGCCGAAGTTTATGGCGAGAAATTTCGTGCCAACCCGAAAGACGCCGATGTGGCGTTGAAATACGGACAGGCTTTGCGCGCCATCGGGCAACGCGCCCAGGCGGTCGCGGTGCTGGAACGCGCCGCGATCCTCAATCCGGGCAACAAGGCGGTGCTGGCCGGCTGGGGACGGGCGCTCGCCGACAACGGCCAGTCGCAGCAGGCGTTCGATGTGCTCGGCCGCGCTCACACGCCGGCGAATCCGGACTGGCGGATTCTTTCGGTTCAGGGGACGACGCTCGACAAGCTCGGACGCCACGATGAAGCGCGTCGCTACTATGCGAGCGCGCTCAGGCTCATGCCCGATGAGCCCTCGGTGCTGTCCAATCTGGGCATGTCGTATGTCCTGACCAAGGAACTTCCGAAAGCCGAGGACGCGTTGCGCCGCGCTTACGCCAACGCCCGCGCCGACAGCCGGGTCCGGCAAAATCTCGCGCTCGTCGTCGGCTTGCAGGGCAGGTTCGACGAGGCAGAGAGTATCGTGAAGGCCGATCTGCCCGCCGACGAGGCGGAGGCGAACGTCGCCTACCTGAAGCAGGTGCTCGGGCGCGGCGGCAGCGCGCGCGCCGGCGCCGGAGATGTACTCGCCCCCGACGCCCGCAAGTCATGAGAGCCTGCTCATAAGTCTAACCGCGATCCGCCGCCCGGAGTTGACCGACCCCGGTCACCGTGCCGCCAAGCATCAATGCATATGGGCTGCGATCTTGATGCCCGTCGGCCCGAGAATCACCACAAACAGGCACGGCAGGAAGAACACGATCATCGGCACCGTCAGTTTGGGCGGCAGAGCGGCCGCCTTCTTCTCCGCTTCGGACATGCGCATGTCGCGGTTTTCCTGCGCCATCACGCGAAGGCTTTGCGAGAGCGGCGTGCCGTATCGCTCTGATTGCTGGAGCGCGAGGCATGCGGATTTCACGCCTTCGACCCCGGTGCGCTTCGCCAAGTTCTCGTAGGCGACCTTGCGGTCCTGAAGGTAGGACAGTTCGGCCGTGGTCAGCGTGAACTCCTCGGCAAGCGCGACGGACTGGCTGCCGATTTCCGTGCTGACCTTGCGAAACGCGATCTCGATGGACATGCCGGATTCAATGCAGATCAGCAGCAGATCGAGCGCGTCCGGAAACGCCCGCCTGATCGAAAGCTGGCGCTTGGCAATGGAGTTTTTCAGAAACAGCATGGGCGCCTGCAAACCGAAAAAAACGGCGCCGATGCATATGCCGACCTTGACCAGAATTGACTGCTGCATGTGCGACAACAGAAAGACGTAGGCGGCCGCACCGATCAGCATGACGATCGGGGTGACCATGCGGAAGAACAGGAAGGTGATGTAGGGAGCATGGCCGCGATATCCAGCCATGACCAGCTTGTCCCGCGCGGCTTCCTGAGCCACCCACTTGCCGAGATTGAGGTCTTCCACGATCCTTGAGACCAGCTGCTTCGGGGCCTGACGCAGCGAGACCTTTTCGGATTTCGTGAGCCGGTCGCGCTCACGCTGGCGGATGCGCTCGCGCTCGCTGGCGACGGCCTTCATCCGCTTCGAAAGACCCTCCGCCGCGAAAAACGGCGTGATCAGCGTGTAGACGGTTGCGCTGGCGGCGGTGGCGGCGAGAACCATCGTCATGAAACGCGGATCGTGGAATTTTTCGACCAGGAACTCGAGCATGTTGCACCGTCAGAAGTCGAAATTGATCATTTTTTTCATCACGTAGATGCCGGCCGACATCCATATCACGCAGCCGGCCAGCATCAGCCGCCCGGTGGGATGGGTCCACAGCACCGCGATGTAGTCCGGCGTGGACAGGTAGACGAGCAGCATGACGACCGGCGGCAGCGAGCCGATGATCGCAGCGGACGCCTTGGCCTCCATCGACATGGCCTGGATTTTCTCGGCCATCTTCTTGCGGTCGCGCAGCACCTTGGACAGATTGCCGAGCGCTTCCGACAGGTTGCCGCCGGACTTCTGCTGAATGGCGATCACGATGCCGAAGAAGTTCGCTTCAGGAACCGGCATCCGCTCGTACAGCCGCGAACAGGCATCGCCGAGCGGCATGCCGATCGCCTGCGTTTCGATGATCGCGGCGAATTCGCTTTTCAGCGGCTCCGGTGAATCGGCCGCCACGACCTTCAGCGATTCGAACAGCGGCAGGCCGGCCTTGATGCCACGGACGATCACGTCGACCGCATCTGGAAGCGCGCGCAGAAATGCCTTCTCGCGGCGCTTCTTGAGGAAGCCCAGCAGCCAGCGTGGCAGGCCGAATCCGGCGGCAAACGCCAGGCCGACCGCGGCAATCGGCCCGGCTCCCAGAAACATCGGAACGACGAAACAAACAGCGGCGAAAATTCCTGAGATAATCAGAAACTTCTCCTTCGACCAGGACAAACCGGCCTGAGCGATTTGGCTGCTGAGCGCGACCTTGCTGTTGCGCTTGCTGCGTTGTTCGATTTCCCGCAACGATCCTTCTATCTGCTCGCGGCGCGAGCGCTGGGCTCTGTCGACCTGACGGACCGCCGGCGTCGTCCGCGCGAACGCGGCGCGGCGCTTTTCGGCCTTCGCCTCGCCCGACAGCGCCGGATACAGGAATACCCATGCGATTCCGCCCACCGCGGTCGCAGCCATGAATGCCAGTGCGAGGGTCTGCAAGTTCATGGGTGCAATCCTCAGATCTCGACCTTGACTTCCGCCGCATCCAGCGCGGCTGCGAGCCGCTTCTCTTCGTTATAGTACCGCGCGCGTTCCCAGAACCGCGGCCGGCCGATTCCCGTGGAACGGTGCCGGCCGATGATATGTCCGTTGGCGTCCTCGCCGAGCAGGTCGTAGATGAAGATATCCTGGGTGATGATGGTATCGCCCTCCATTCCCATCACTTCGGTGATGTGAGTGATGCGGCGGGAGCCGTCGCGAAGGCGGGCAGCCTGCACGATAATGTCGATTGAGGCGCAGATCATCTCGCGGATGGTGCGCGAGGGCAACGAATAGCCGCCCATGGTGATCATCGATTCGCAGCGCGACAGCGCCTCGCGCGGGTTATTGGCGTGAAGCGTGCCCATCGAGCCGTCATGGCCGGTGTTCATGGCCTGCAACAGGTCGAACGCCTCGGGACCGCGAACCTCGCCGACGATGATGCGCTCGGGGCGCATACGCAGGCAGTTCTTGACCAGATCGCGCATCGTCACCTGGCCCTCGCCCTCGATGTTCGGCGGACGGGTTTCCAGGCGCACCACATGCGGCTGCTGCAACTGAAGCTCGGCGGCGTCCTCGCAGGTGATGATACGCTCATCGTGGTCGATATAGTTCGTGAGGCAGTTCAGCAGCGTGGTCTTGCCGGAGCCGGTGCCGCCCGAGATCAGCACATTGGCGCGGCAGCGTCCGATAATCTGGAAGATGGTGCCACCCTCCGGCGTAATGGCGCCGAACCTGACCAGCTGATCGAGCGTCAGCTTGTCCTTCCTGAATTTGCGGATCGTCAGCGCCGGTCCGTCGATCGCCAGCGGCGGAACGATGGCATTGACGCGGGATCCGTCGGCGAGGCGCGCATCGCATATCGGCGAGGATTCGTCGACCCGGCGGCCGACCTGGCTGACGATCCGCTGGCAGATGTTCAGCAGTTGCTGGTTGTCGCGAAAGCGGATGCCGGTCCGCTGGATCTTGCCGCCGACTTCGATGAAGACCGTGCCGGCGCCGTTGACCATGATGTCCGCGATGTCGTCGCGCGCCAGCAGCGGCTCGAGCGGGCCATAGCCGAGAACGTCGTTGCAGATGTCGTCGAGCAGTTCCTCCTGCTCGGCGATCGACATCACGATATTCTTGATCGCGATGATCTCGTTGACGATGTCGCGGATTTCCTCGCGCGCGGATTCGCCGTCGAGCTTGGCGAGCTGGGCCAGATCGATCGCCTCGATCAGGGCTCCGAAGATGGTTGCCTTGACCTGATAATAGGTATCGGACCGGCGCGCATCGACGACAGGCGCCGGCGGCGCGGGGCGCGCCGGCGCGAGCGATGGAGAGGACGTGATCAGCGAAGCTGTTTCCGCGGGCGCTCGCGCGTTCTGGGCAGCCGGTGTGGCTTCCAGCGTCAAGCCTCCCGGCTTCCGGGCCTCGTTCTCTGGTCCGCTACGCTTGCCAAACACGACCGTACTCCACGCGAGGGCTTGTCTTATCTTGCCCGCAACTTCTCGATGAACGGAGACAGAAACGATTTCCGCGACTTCTTGGCTTCACCGCGGCCGGTCAGGCGCTGCGCGATCTGCACGAACATTTCAGTGGCGCGGTGGCCCGGC
>JBIQHO010000207.1:0-6482 GCA_044508545.1 Bradyrhizobiaceae bacterium
TGCGCCGGAAGCCCGAAGCTCGGCAAGGTCGATGACGTGCTCGAATTCGCACGGCGAACCCGGATCGACCTCGTGCTGTTCGCGCTGCCGATCTCGGCGGAAACCCGCATTCTGCAGATGCTGAAGAAGCTGTGGGTGCTGCCGGTGGATATCCGCCTGTCCGCTCACACCAACGAGCTTCGCTTCCGCCCCCGCGCCTATTCCTATCTCGGCGAAGTCCCGACGCTCGACGTGTTCGAGGCTCCGATCACCGACTGGGACCTGGTGCTGAAATGGCTGTTCGACAGGGTGTTCGGCGCCTTGATCCTGCTGCTGGTTTCACCCGTGATGGCGCTGGTCGCGATCGCGGTCAAGCTCGACAGTCCGGGTCCGGTGCTGTTCCGCCAGAAGCGCTTCGGCTTCAACAACGAACGCATCGATGTGTTCAAGTTCCGCTCGCTGTTTCACGATCAGGCCGATCCGCTGGCGGCGAAGGTGGTCACCCGAAACGACAGCCGCGTCACCCGTGTCGGGCGCTTCATCCGCAAGACCAGCCTCGACGAACTGCCGCAGCTTTTCAACGTCGTCTTCAAGGGCAACCTGTCCCTGGTCGGACCGCGCCCTCACGCCATCCAGGGCAAACTGCACAGCCGCCTGTTCGACGACGCCGTGGACGGCTATTTCGCGCGCCACCGCGTCAAGCCCGGCATTACCGGCTGGGCGCAGATCAACGGATGGCGCGGCGAGATCGACAACGAGGAAAAGATCCAGAAGCGCGTCGAGTTCGACCTCTATTACATCGAGAACTGGTCGGTACTGTTCGATCTCTACATTCTGCTCAAGACGCCGCTGGCGCTGCTGAAATCCGAGAACGCTTATTGACCCGTCTCGTGCGTGGAGTTTTGCGAGAGTGTAATGGCTTATCCCGCAGCGGTTGACGGTTCGCTTCCGTCCTTGACGCAGACGCCGGGCATAGCCGCGCTCCAGCGTTCGTTGTTGTGGGCGGTCGGTGCCGGCGGCGCGATCGTCTACATCGAACCGAGCCCGTACGAATTCGCGACGCTGGCCGCGATGATCGTGTTCGCCGCGACGGGCCTGCGGATGCGGCTGGCGTTCGTTCCGCTGGCGCTGCTGCTGTTTCTGGTCAACTTCGGCTATACGATCAGCGCCGCGTACCTCATGGACAAGACGCCGATCGTGAACTGGATCATGACCTCCTGGTACATGGCCGTGACGGTCATCTTCTTCGCGCTGGTGTTTTCGGACGATACGGCGGCGCGGCTCGAACTGTTGCGGCGCGGCCTGATATTCGGCGCGGTGATCGCATCGCTGGCCGGCATCGCGGGCTATTTCCACCTGGTGCCGGGCGAGCACGACGTGCTGACGCTTTATGGGCGCGCGCGCGGCACCTTCAAGGACCCGAACGTGCTTTCAGCGTTCCTGATCCTGCCGGCCTTGTTCGTCCTGCAAAGCGTCGTCACGGCCCGTCTCGGAAAGGCCATCCGCAGCGCCATCGTGCTCGGGATCATCAGCCTTGCGCTGCTGCTGGCGTTTTCGCGCGCGGCCTGGGGCCAGTTCGTGCTGACATCGGCTTTCATGCTGGTCCTGATGTTCCTGACCAGTCCGTCGACCAGGCAGCGCTCGCGCCTGGTCACCACCGCGGTGATCGCGGCCGTCGTGATTGCGATGCTGCTGGCGATCCTGCTGTCGTTCGATTCGGTCGACAGCCTGTTCAAGGAGCGTGCGAGTTTCGACCAGAGCTATGACGAAGGCCGCTTCGGCAGGTTCGGCCGGCACATTCTGGGCTTCCAGATGGCGCTGGACCTGCCGCTCGGCATCGGCCCGCTGCAGTTCACGCGGTTCTTTCCGGAAGACACCCACAACTCCTATCTGAACGCCTTCATGTCGGGCGGGTGGATTTCGGGCATTGGCTATCCCGTGCTGATCTTCACCACCGTGATCCTAGGCTTTCGCTACATTTTCGTCCGGGTTCCCTGGCAGCGAACCTATCTCGCGATCTTCACGGCGTTTCTGGGCACCGTCGGCGAGAGCTTCGTCATCGACACCGATCACTGGCGTCACTTCTGGCTGATGCTCGGCATGATGTGGGGCATGTTCGCGGCAGCCCACCGGCACATGGCCGAGGCGCGGCAAGCTCCCCTGCTACAGGCATCGCAGTAGAGCCGAGCAAAAGGGTTACGGCTCGATCGTAAACGTCATGCCGGCGTGATCGACGAGACGCTTGAGCAGCGCGTCCTTCATCGCGGCGCCCGGCGTCCAGAAGCCGCCGGCCACGTCCGGGGTGTCGCGCCGCAGGCAGATCGCGCATTCCGCGATCATCTTCGAGGTCGATCCGTAGCCCGGATCGCGGTCGCCGGCGACCACGGCCTTCACCTGCCGACCGTCTGGCGCAAGGCCGACGAAGAGGAGATCGTAATATCCGCCGTCGCGTTCCTCCTTCGACGGTCCCTCGCCCGGCTTCGGACCGCCCTGCGCGCCGAGCTTGTTGTTGGCGGCGATGATGGCTTTCGCGGTCGCCTCGCCGGTGTCCCTCGGACCCGCGACCATCATCTCGTCGTAGACGAAATCCCGCCCGTAGGGGAAGCCGAGCAGAAAGTTGGAGCGGTGGACATTGCGGGTGTTGATGTTCGCCATCACGAACGGCGCAACCCACATTCCGATGTCCTCGTCGAACAGAGGCTTGTTGCCCGGCGGTTGCTTCGGCCCTTCAAATCCCGGCGTCAGCACGAAGGGATCGCGCAGCTTCGGCAACAGATCGGGATCGTTGGCGGCAGCGGTGAAGATCGCCCGCATGCTCGCGGCGGTGCCTCCGGAAAACGTTCCCTTCATCTTGCGCACGCGGCCCTTGACCCGCGCGACGCTCGACCCAAGCTGCTGTTTCGCGGCCTGCTCAAGAAAGAACACGCCGAGTTCGAACGGCAGCGAGTCGTAGCCGCAGGAGAACACGATCCGCGCGCCGCTCCTGCGCGCGTCCGCCTCGTGGGCGTCGATCATCTGCCGCATCCATATCGGCTCGCCGCAGAGGTCGAGATAATCGGTCCCGCCGGCCGCACAGGCGGCCACCAGACCGGAGCCGTAGAACTGATAAGGTCCGACCGTGCTCACCACCGACGCCGTGCGGCCGACCATCACCTTAATCGAGGCGGGATCGCCGGCATCCGCGGCGATCAGCGGCAGGTCGCGCGGCGCGCCGATGGCGTCGCGTACCGACGCGAGCTTGGCGAGGCTGCGGCCCGCGATCGCCCACCTCAGGTCGCTGCCGCGATACTCGGTGGCGAGATATTCCGCGACCAGCCGGCCGGTGAACCCGCTCGCACCATAGACAACGATATCGAATTCCGCCGACGACGCCATGACCGATTCCCCGTGCCTAACGTGGTTCGGTCGACGGCTTCAGCATGACGAGCTTGAACACATCAAAAGTCAGCACAATCAATTGCGCGCCGCCGAAGATCAGGAAGGCCAGATAGAACTGTGGCGGACCGCCGTTTGCGGAACTGTAAGCCGCCCCGACCACGGTGATTACGGCGGTCACAACATTGATGAGTATGGCCTTGCGAATCGAATCCGGCCATCGCCTGGCGATCAGCCAGATCAATCGCGATATCAGGGACGCTGCCACTATGGCCCCGACGATAAGAACGATCATCGATTCTCCAAAAAATACGCCGCCCTTGGCGGGGCTCTCGCGGCGAGCCTGAAGGATTTTCCAGCCGAGTTCCGGCTCGGCGTCAAGACCGCTTCCAACGGTCTCGTTTTACAAGGCAAGATCGCGGAATGGTATCCGCCGAGATCGTGCGACCCCAGCCGTTCGTGTTGGTCGGAGCGAGAGGATTTGAACCTCCGACCCCTAGTCTCCCAGACTAGTGCGCTAACCGGGCTGCGCTACGCTCCGTGCCGTGACGGCTCCGTTCCATTATAGCGTTTTCGAGCAAAGTGGTACCCGCTCGCGTGAAGAAAATGCGCCAAAACTGGATAGAGCCAAGCCTTGACCCATCAAGGCGGCGGTAGCTCTAGCCGCGTTCCCGGGGCGGCGCAAGAAGCGACCGCGGCTGCTCGAATGACGCTGAAATGGAGGCTGCCGGACCCGTCAGCGGCTGCCGAGGACGTCGTCCAGCAGCCGCCTGCAGGCGACGAGGTCGTTCAAGGCGTCCTTGAGCCTTGCAAGGTCGACTGCCGCGCCCACGCCCGGGATCGCGGCGCTGTCCGGGCCAGACCACAGCACGTCGTCAAGATTATGCCGCAGCGGCTTGTGTTCGGCCGGCTCCCGCACACGGAGGGAGCTGTCGCCAACGTCCTCGTCACCGTCCTCATCCTCGTCGTCGGCCTCCTGGTCGAGCAACTCATCATCGTCGATTTCGCCGAGCGTGTTGCGGATGTCGTCCTCGATAGCGCCGAAGGCGGCGGCGGACGATCCCTCGGTCAGGCCCTGCACCGATTTGACGCCGTGCTCTTTCAGGATTCGCTGCACGCCGCGGATCGTGTAACCCTCGCTGTAAAGCAGATGGCGGATGCCGCGCAGCAGATCGACGTCGTCCGGCCGGTAGTAGCGGCGTCCGCCGCTTCGCTTCATCGGCCTGATCTGCGCAAACCGGGTTTCCCAGAAACGCAGGACGTGCTGGGGGACATCGAGGTCGGCGGCGACCTCACTGATGGTCCGGAAGGCATCCGGTGCCTTGTCCAAATGCTCGCTCCTCTGCCAATCGGCTCCGAACATGAGTCGGTCTGACTAGATTACGATGATTTTGGATCGAATCGATCCAAAATCTTGAGCGTGACTGGTTCCACCATCTTGAGAAGCAGGATGCGGGCGGAAAACCGCACCACACCTTATCTCTCGTCCCGGCTCTTCAGTGGCCAGTACCCCTTTGCTTTCCGAAGTTCATTTCCGAAGCGGCCGTCGTGATCGCTCAAGAGCTTCGGAAAGCGGGTCCTAGTCAGCCCGGGTGTCGGCGCCGTTGCCGGTGTTGCCGCCGTTGATCCGCTGCTTCAGAATCGCCGATGGCTTGAAGACCATCACGCGGCGCGGAGAGATCGGCACCTCGGTGCCGGTCTTCGGATTGCGGCCGATACGCTGGCCCTTCTTGCGCACCATGAACGAGCCGAACGACGACAGCTTCACCGTTTCGCCCTTCTCCAGGCAATCGGTGATTTCCTTAAGTACAAGCTCCACGAACGCGGACGATTCGGTCCGCGACAGTCCAACTTTTTTGTAGACGGCTTCGCAGAGATCAACGCGCGTGACTGTTTTTCCGGTTCCGGTCATCGCCTGCCCCAAGCTCCCGGCGAACAATTCGTAACTGAAATTAAGAGTTTAACGACGCACGGTCAACCTATCACATCATGCTTTCGCACGATAGATGACCACCATTGCGGCGGACATTTGATTCAACTTTTACCACCGCAGCAGCACAGAGCCCCAGGTAAACCCTCCGCCCATCGCTTCCAGCAATACCAGATCGCCTCTTTTGATGCGTCCATCAGCAACTGCGACCGATAACGCCAACGGAATCGACGCAGCCGAGGTGTTGCCGTGGCGATCGACGGTCAGCACGACTTTCTCCGGCGCGATATGCAGTTTATGGGCCGATGCATCGATGATTCGCTTGTTGGCCTGATGCGGAACGAACCAGTCGATGTCGTCCGCGGACAAGCCGGAGGCGTTGAATGCATCGACGATGACGTCGGTGATCATGCCGACGGCATGCTTGAACACCTCACGGCCTTCCATTCGCAGATGGCCCACGGTCTGGGTCGAGGACGGCCCGCCGTCGACAAAAAGTTTTGATTTGTGACGGCCGTCCGAGCGCAGGTGTGTTGTCAGAATGCCACGGTCGGAAGATTTTCCGGGCTGCTCCTGGGCTTCCAGCACGACCGCGCCGGCCCCGTCGCCGAACAGGACGCAGGTTCCGCGATCGCTCCAGTCCAGAATGCGCGAGAAGGTTTCCGCACCAATCACCAGCGCGCGCTTGAACGCACCCGAACGCAGGAAATTATCGGCGGTGGCCAGCGCGAACACGAACCCGGAGCAGACCGCCTGGAGGTCGAAGGCCGCGCCGTGATTGATGCCGAGCCCGCTCTGGACCACGACCGCGGTGGCCGGGAACGTATTGTCCGGCGTCGAGGTCGCCAGCACGATCAGGTCGATCGACTGCGCATCGATCCCGGCGTGAGCGAGCGCGGCATTCGCCGCATGGATGGCGAGATGCGAGGTGAACTCCCCCTCCGCGGCAATGTGGCGCTCGCGGATACCGGTGCGCTGGACGATCCACTCGTCAGAAGTGTCGACCCTGGTGGCCAGTTCGGCATTGGTCAGGACCTTTTGCGGCAGATAGGAACCGCAGCCGAGCACGACCGAACGTATCGCAGTCAAGAGAGGGCCTCCTGCACTGCCGACGCCGAAGCAAGGGTGTGGCCGTGACGGTTGAGCGTCTGGTTGATCTTGGTCAGGAGATCGTAACGGACCATCTCATAGCCAACAT
>JBIQHO010000208.1:0-6461 GCA_044508545.1 Bradyrhizobiaceae bacterium
GCCGCAGCAGATTGACCGGATCCGACACCACCGACGTCTTCGTCTGCATCGCACGGTCGAGCATCGGTCCCAGGATGGGATGCTCGTCGAGCGAGCGGCCGACGAATGCGCCCGTTTCAGCGTTTTTCGGTTCGACGTCCATCACCACGTCGATCGGCTTGTCGAGCGAGCCCAGATCGCGCGGCCTGTCATCAAAGCTGCGGATTTGCGGATTTGGAAATCCGGCCGACGCCATCGCCGCCTCCGCCTCCGCGAACTCATCCGGCGGAAGGCGTGCAACCCAGGTGGCGACGACGAAATCGGTCTTGAAGGCATAGATCGAGGCCCTCAACGGGTGAAGCATGTTGGCCCGCACGGCGGCGGGTGATCCGAACAATCCCGAGGCGACCCGCGCCAGCAGCTCTCGCTCGATCAGGCGCTCCTGCACCAGGCTGGCATGAACGTCGATCGCGCGCGACAGCGCGATCCTGTCGATCGTCAGTTCCTGATCATGAGCGCGCCAGGCCGCAAGCCCGGAGAGCAGAACCCCGATAACCGCGACAAATCCGATGACAAATCCCAGCCGAACCACACGCCTACCCGGAAAATCAGGAGAATGAAGCCGCTCGCAATGTGGCCAGCCTTTTCTGTTTATCAGCAGCGCCCCGCCCTGACGATACTACACATCAATCGCCCGGCGCCGACAGGGTTCCGCTCCGGTGGGAACCCCCCGGAGGCGATCGTTAACAAAGTCCGACCCTGCCGGTTTCGGGGATGGCGAAAGGTCCTCGCGCGCACTCAGTATCACGACAGCAGTCGCGCGCCATCGTGCCCCGCGACCCTCAGCGCTCGCACTGCGCCGGGCCTTTCTCCCGCAATCGCGACCGGGATAAAATGCTCGGTGCGGCCCTGGGTGGCGTTTTCGATCAATACCTGACGTGTCGCCCCGACCTCCGCCGCCAGCCGCCGACGCAGCGCCGCTTCCGCCGCCACGCGCAGCCGCCTCGCGCGATCCCTGATCGCCTCGCCTGCGACCTGCGGCATCCGCGCCGCCGGCGTCCCCGGACGCGGCGAATAGGGAAACACATGCAGGAAAGTGAGTTCGCAGTCCGCGACGAGGTCCAGCGAGCGCGCGAACATCTCCTCGGTCTCGGTGGGAAAACCGGCGATGATGTCGGCGCCGAAGGCGATGCCCGGCCGCAGCCGCCGCACCTGCGCGCAGAAGTCGATGGCGTCCCGCCGCGAATGCCGCCGCTTCATCCGCTTCAGGATCATGTCGTCGCCGGATTGCAGCGACAGATGCAGATGCGGCATCAGCCGCTCCTCGTTGGCAACGGCATCGAGCAGGTCCCGGTCGGCCTCGATCGAATCGATCGACGAGATTCGCAGCCGCCTCACCTCCGGCACATGCCGGAGGATCCGCCTGACCAGCCCGCCCAGCCGAGGCGCACCGGGCAGATCGGCTCCGTAGCTCGTGAGATCGACGCCGGTCAGCACGATCTCGGCATGACCGGCCCCGGCGAGCGCGCGCACCTGATCGACCACCGCGCCCATCGGCACCGAGCGCGAATTGCCGCGCCCGAACGGAATGATGCAGAAGGTGCAGCGATGATCGCAGCCGTTCTGCACCTGCACGAAGGCGCGGGGCAGGCCGGATTGAAAGCCCTCAACGAGATGCGGCGCCATCTCCCTCACCGCCATGATGTCGGCGACCGCGACTTTTTCTTCGTTGGCGACCCCGAAACCGGACGCGGCCTCAAATGCGGTCCGTGCCTCGCGCCAGGCGTCACCCCGCATCTTCTCATCGTTGCCGACCACGCGGTCGACTTCCGCCATCCCTGCGAACATCGTCGGCTGGATCTGCGCCGCGCAGCCGGTAACGACGATGCGCGCCGACGGCCGCTCGCGCTTCAGCCTGCGGATCGATTGCCGCGCCTGCGCCACCGCCTCGTTGGTAACCGCACAACTGTTGACGACGACGACGTCATCGAGGCCGGCCTCGCTCGCATTGCGGCGGATAACTTCGGATTCGAAGGCATTGAGCCGGCAGCCAAAGGTGAGGACATCAACCGGCATCACACACCAGACGCGAACAATGCGGGATCGAACCTGCCGGCATACTCGAACACGGCCGGACCGGTCATCAGCACATGATCGTCGCGCTCGCGCCACTCGATGGTCAAGCCGCCGCCGGGCAGCGTCATCTCGACCGTGCGGTTGGTCCGCTTGAGCCGCGCCGCCGCTACCGCAGTCGCACAGGCGGCCGAGCCGCAGGCCCTGGTCAGTCCCACGCCGCGCTCCCAGGTCCGCATCACGATGTGATCGCGACCCTCGATATGCGCCAGCGTGATATTGGCGCGCTCGGGAAAGATCGGATGATTCTCCAATAGCGGCCCAAAGCGTTCGAGGTCATAAGCGTTCACGTCATCGACCCAGAAGATCGCATGCGGATTGCCCATGCTGACGACCGAGGGCGAATGCAGCACCGGCGCATCGATCGGCCCGACCTGCAATTCGATGTAGCGGGTATCGCGGAATTCCTCGGCAAGCGGGATATCCCGCCAATCGAATTTGGGTAGCCCCATGTCGACGGTGTAGAGGCCGGCGGCGGGCCCCTGCCAGCAGTTCAACAGCCCGGCACGGGTCTCGAAGGTCAACGCAGCCTTGCCGGTGGCCTCGAACACCTGCCGCGCCACACAGCGCATACCGTTGCCGCAGGCGTTCGCTTCCGACCCGTCGTTGTTGTAGATGCGGACGAAGGCTTCCGTGCCGGGCGACCGCGGGGATTGCAGCACCATCAACTGGTCATAGGGAACGCCGGACGGCGAAGCGACGGCGCGCGCCTCCTCGGCGGTCACCGCGGCGGCGCTGTCGCGCAGATCGACCACGACGATCGCGTTGCCGATGCCGTTCATCTTGCTGAAAGCGTGGTTAGCGAGCGCGCCCATCTCCGGCATCCATTTTCCGGCATCCATCCTGCGCTTTATATGGCGAATATCCGGTGATTGACCAGCGGCCGGCATCCGGCACGGTGAACGCAATATGCATTTGCGCCCCACGCCCGCCACGATGCGGCATGACATATTTTCTCATGACATACTCCGTCGCGAGTCGGATATCAGAGCAGCTTGCCAGGCATCGCATAATTCCGCCGCAACGGCGGCCAAGGGTCAGGTCTTGCGGAATATCGGTCAGCGCGAGACGTCGGCCAGCACCAGGGAGACCCTTCAATGAACCGCCCCCGCCTTTTTCGCCACCTCGCGATCGCAATGATCCCGGTGGCCATGTCCCTGGGGCTTTCCACCGTGCTCGCCCAGACCCCGCCCGCGACACCCCCCGGCGCGACAACGCCGCCTGCGACCCCAGCCCCGCCGGCCGCGCCCGCCCCGCCCGGAACAGCGACTCCGACGACGCCGGCTCCCCCGCCGGCCGAAGTCCAGACGCCGGCGAATCCGACCGCAGAGGCGCCGAAGCCGGCGGTCACCGCGCCGGCGCAAACCGCCGATCCCTTTGGCGAGGAATTCACGCTGACGCCGAAGACAGTCCTGACTTTCAGAAACAACGCCACCTGGGACACCGCGTTCGAGACGCTGATCGATTCCTTCAAGTCGCTTGCGGCCGTCCTCGACAAGCAGGGCGTCAAGGCCGCCGGCAACATGATGATCGTCTATACCTCGACCGACGACACCGGCTTCTCGTTCCTGGCGGAAGTCCCGGTCGACCAGGAACTGAAGGACCTGCCCAAGAACATGAGCATGGGCAAATCACCAGAGGGCAAGGCGCTGAAATTCGTGCATCGCGGCTCCTACGACAACATGGACAACACCTATGAGGCGATCACCAACCACCTTGACGACAAGAAGCTCGAGGCCAAGGATACCTTCATCGAGGAGTACATGACCGATCCGTTGAAGACCGAGGAAGACAATCTGGTCATCAACGTCTATGTGCCGCTGAAATGAGAGCCGTCATGCAGAACCGAACTCTCCTCTCCATCGCCGTCACCACCATCGCCGCCCTAGCCGCGATGCCGGCGCAAGCCGATGGGACGCCGCCGCCGACCATCTCGGTGACCGGCGAGGCCACGATCTCGGCGCCCCCGGATCTCGCGCAGATCGAGGCAGGCGTCACGACCGACGCCAAGACCGCGCGCGAAGCCGCCAGCGCCAATAATGACGCCATGGGCAAGGTGCTGCTGGCGCTGAAAAGCGCGGGTCTTTCCGACAAGGACTACCAGACCTCGCGGCTGTCGCTGCAGCCGCAATATGCCAGTCAGAACCGCCCGGGACCCAGTACCATCTCGGGTTTTCGCGCCACCAACCACGTCACCATCAGGCTGCGCGATGTCACCAGGATCGGCAGCGTGATCGACGCGGTGACCGCGGCCGGCGCCAACGATATCGGCGGCATCAACTTCACGGTCTCCAATGCCTCGAAGCTGCTCGATAACGCGCGCGCCGAGGCGGTCACTGATGCGCGACGCAAGGCGGAGATCTATGCCAAGGCCGCAGGCGTCACGCTCGGCGCACCCGTCAGCATTTCCGAGCACGGCGCAGCGATGCCGGTTTTGTATCGCCGCGCCGCGGCGCCGATGGCCGCGGAGGCCCCGATTGCACCCGGCGAGGAAACCCTTCGCGTGACCGTCGGAATATCCTGGGAGATCAAGGCGGCGCCATAACCGGCGGTCCCGGACACACGGCCCGCCGGAGGCCCGGCGTCTGGTTCCCCGCCATTCGGCTTGACTTCGGCGGGTCACCACCTGTAAATCCGCCGGAATTCTCGGAAAGACTTTTCTTTTCGACCCGCCGACCGGCCGCAGGGGCCGGAGGTCAACGCCCGACAGCGCTGTGCGCCCTCGGGCGCAAATGTGTTTTGGGTTTGCGTCTCACAGACCCTCGGTCGTCATGCCCGGACTTGTTCCGGGCATCCACGGCTTAAATTGTCTTCAATCGGGACGAGACGTGGGTGGCCGGCATAGGCGAGCAAGGCGGCGCCGTTCTTCGAACGACTATGCCCGGCCACGACGAAGAGAAGACAGGAACGGCTCATGTTCGACAATCTGTCGGAAAGGCTCGGCGGCATTCTCGATCGGCTGACGCGGCGCGGCGCGCTGACGGAAGCCGACGTCGACGCCGCCATGCGCGAGGTGCGCCGGGCGCTGCTGGAGGCCGACGTCTCGCTCGACGTGGTGCGCAGCTTCACCGACAAGGTCCGCGAGCAGGCGATCGGCGCCACCGTGGTCAAATCGGTGACGCCCGGCCAGATGGTGGTGAAGATCGTCCATGACGAACTGATCGCCACGCTCGGCGCCGACGGCCAGACCATCGACCTCAACGCTGTGCCGCCGGTCATCATCATGATGGTCGGCCTGCAAGGGTCCGGCAAGACCACCACGACGGCCAAGCTGGCGCGACGGCTGACCGAGCGGGACAAACGCAGGGTCCTGATGGCCTCGCTCGACATCTACCGCCCGGCGGCGATGGAGCAGCTCGCGGTGCTCGGCCGCGACCTCGATATCCAGACGCTGCCGATCGTGGCGGGCCAGAAGCCCGAACAGATCGCGCGGCGCGCGCTGGAGGCCGGCAAGCTCGGCGGCTACGACGTGGTGCTGCTCGACACCGCCGGCCGCACCACGCTCGACGAAGACATGATGTCGGAGGCGGCGAACATCAAAGCCGCCGCTCATCCGCACGAAGTGCTGCTGGTTGCGGACTCGCTGACCGGTCAGGACGCGGTGAACCTGGCGCGTTCCTTCGATGAACGCGTCGGCCTCACCGGCATCGTGCTGACCCGGGTGGACGGCGACGGCCGCGGCGGCGCGGCGCTGTCGATGCGTCAGGTCACCGGCAAGCCGATCAAGCTGATCGGCACCGGCGAAAAGACCGACGCGCTGGAGGACTTCCATCCCTCCCGCATCGCCGGCCGCATCCTCGGGATGGGCGACGTGGTCACGCTGGTCGAGAAGGCCGCCGCCAATATCGACGCCGAGAAGGCCGCGCGCACAACCGAAAGGCTGCGCAAGGGCCAGTTCGACCTCAACGACATGCGCGAGCAGTTGCTGCAGATGGCGAACATGGGCGGCATCTCCGGCCTGATGGGCATGATGCCCGGCGTCGCCAAGATGAAGAACCAGATCGCCGCGGCCGGTCTCGACGACAGGATCATCAAGCGCCAGGTCGCGGTGATCGATTCGATGACGCGGCAGGAACGCAAGCATCCCGATATCCTCAAGGCCAGCCGCAAGCGCCGCATCGCCGCCGGCGCCGGCCAGAAGGTCGAGGAGGTCAACAAGCTGCTCAAGATGCATCGCAGCATGGCCGACATGATGAAGATGATGGGCACCGGCAAGCGCGGACCCCTCGCCGGCATCGCGCAGGCCATGGGATTTGGAGGGGGGTTCGGCAGCGGCATGCCGATGCCGACGCCCGAACAGATGAAAGCGCTCGCGGAGAAAATGCCCAAAGGCGCCGACGGCCAGCCGC
>JBIQHO010000209.1:0-6440 GCA_044508545.1 Bradyrhizobiaceae bacterium
GCTTGCGCTTGGTGACGAGATCGGCCACCGCCGTGCCGATCGAGGTCGAGGTCCGCTTGAGGCCGCCGGACAGCCTGCGCCACCAGCTCTGTTTCGGTTTATCGTCGGTGCTGTCGCTCATTGTGGAGGTGTGTTAGCCGTTTCGACCTGCGAGCGAAAGACTTGCGCGGCATGATCCCGAAAAGTGGCGACCGGTTTTCGGATAGGATCATGCCGCAATCAGATTAAAGTGGCTTATGGACACCCCACAGCCAACGCCGGAGGAAATCCAGGCTCGCGTGCTCCATCGCGACGGGCTGATGCTGGTGATCGACAAGCCGGCCGGCATTCCGGTGCATCGCGGCCCCAAGGGCGGCGCCAATCTCGAAGCCTCGTTCGAGGCGCTGCGGTTCGGCCTGCCCCGGCCGCCGGTGCTTGCCCACCGGCTCGACCGGGATACCTCGGGCTGCCTGGTGCTCGGACGCCATCGCAAGGCGACGGCCTCGCTCGGCCTGTTGTTCAAGCATGGCAGGATTTCGAAGACCTACTGGGCCGTGGTCGAGGGTGGCCCTGCTGACGACGAGGGCACCATCGACATCCCGCTCGGGCGGCTGAACCACGAACGCGGCTGGTGGCAGAAGCCCGACCCGGACGGGTTGCCCTCGGTGACGAAATGGAAAGTGCTGGGACGCGGATCGCTAACCGCCTCCCCCCTTGGGGGAAAGGTCGAAGGCGAAGCGTTCGGGAGGGGGTTAAACTCAAGCGTGGCCGAATCAACAGTTCACCCTTCTCTCCCACCCAGCCTCGCAAGGCGGGAGGGAAAGATCGGAGAGGACGTTCAATTGACCTGGCTCGCACTGGAGCCGGTCACCGGCCGAACCCATCAACTGCGCGTCCATTGTGCGGCGATGGGCTGGCCGATCGCCGGCGACAATATCTACGGAACGCAGGCGACCTTACGACGTCTGCGCAATGAACCGTACATTGCACGTTTCGGCGAACCGAGCCTGCACCTGCATGCGCGCGAGATCGCGATCCCCCTGTCGAAGAACAAGCCGCCCGTCGTGGTCACGGCGCCCGCGCCCGTGCATCTGCACGCACGACTCAAGACATGCGGGTGGAGCGGGGAGTAGATCGGATGGAGATGGCTCGCGACCGACGATAGACGGCACGTCGAAGGGAATGATGTATTTCCGGGAACCTTTCGTTATAGCGTTTTTAGCGATGCTGTCCTCGGGCTTGACCCGGGGGTGAATACCGCTTCGCGTGAAGAAAACGCGTCAAAACAACGATCTGGAGCGCGCTTCTGATCCCATCAGAAGCGAAGCGCCAGGCGGCGCACCGACGATTCACCTTGAATCTGCCGCGTTCCTGTTCCATATGGTGGCGTGCCCCTGAGATCTTCGGGTCACTGCGAGCCGCGTGTTCTGAGCCCGTTCGACGGTTTCTGGCTTGCCCTTATCTAGCTAACGTCAATCGACGCCCTCGACACGCGGGTGTCTCCAGACAACCTGGCACGCTCCGGCCGATCGGTCGGGCGCCTGGTCGCATAATGGAAAGAAACAACCTTTTGCCCTCCTTTCAGGATTTCGGCCTTGCCGATCCCATTTCACGTGCGCTCGCAGAAGAGAACTATCTGACGCCCACGCCCATCCAGGCTCAAACCATTCCTCTTGCCCTTGCCGGACGCGACATCGTCGGAATTGCCCAGACCGGCACCGGAAAGACCGCGTCGTTCGCTCTTCCGATCCTGCATCGCCTGCTGCAGAACCGCATCAAGCCGCAGCCCAAGAGCTGCCGGGTGCTGGTGCTCAGTCCCACGCGCGAACTTTCGGGCCAGATCCTCGACAGCTTCAACGCTTACGGCCGCCACCTGCGCCTGACCTCGGCGCTGGCGATCGGCGGCGTTCCGATGGGACGTCAGGTCCGCTCCGTGATGCAAGGCGTCGAGGTGATGGTCGCAACGCCGGGCCGCCTGCTCGATCTCGTTCAGAGCAACGGGCTCAGGCTTGGTCAGGTCGAATTTCTCGTGCTGGACGAAGCCGACCGCATGCTCGACATGGGCTTCATCCACGACATCCGCAAAGTCGTCGCCAAGCTTCCCGTCAAGCGGCAGACGCTGTTTTTCTCGGCCACCATGCCGAAGGACATCGCCGAACTCGCCGAGCAGATGCTGCGCGATCCCGCGCGCGTCGCGGTGACGCCGGTCGCCTCGACCGTCGACCGCATCGCTCAGCGCATCATCCAGGTCGATCACGCCGGCAAGCCGGCGTTTCTGGCCCAGCTTCTGAAGCAGGAGCCGGTCAATCGCGCGCTGATTTTCACCCGCACCAAGCACGGCGCCGACAAGGTGGTGAAGAGCCTCGCCAAGGCCGGCATCAAGTCCGATGCCATCCACGGCAACAAATCGCAGAACCACCGCGAGCGCGTGCTGGCGGCGTTTCGGACCGGAGAGATCCGCACCCTGGTTGCGACCGACATCGCGGCGCGCGGCATCGACGTCGACGGGATCAGCCACGTCGTCAACTTCGACCTCCCGAACGTTCCCGAGACCTACGTCCATCGCATCGGCCGCACCGCGCGGGCCGGGGCCGATGGCGCTGCGATCTCGCTGGTCGCCGGCGCCGAGGAAATGGCCTATCTCCGCGACATCGAAAAACTGATCCGCGTGGCGCTGCCGAGAGAAGATCGCCGGACGCCGGGGCAGCGCGAGGCGGCGCCGGCCCGTCAGCAGCATCGCGCCGGACGCCCGGCGCCCCATGGTCATGCGACCAGAACCGGCGACGCCGCTCCGGGCGGGAAAGGTCCGCGCCGGCGCAGCCGGCATGGCGATGGCGCGCCGAAGAAACCGAATCGGCCGGAGGCCCGGCAAGAGTCCGGCCGGCCGGCGCGAAGCGGCAAGGCCGAGGGGATGCAGGGGGTTGCCTTCCTGCACCGTGAAAGCCGGCCGCGCTCGAAATCCAACCCACGTCCTCAACGCTGATAAGACGCCACTCGATCCGGAGAACCCCATGGCGAAAGAAGAACTGATCCAGTTTGAAGGGCTGGTCACCGAAATCCTCCCCGACGCCCGCTATCGGGTGCAGCTCAATGCCGGGCACGAAATCGTCGCCTATACCGCCGGCAAGATGAAAAAGAACCGGATCAAGACGCTCGCCGGCGATCGCGTCACCATCGAGATGTCCCCTTATGATCTCGAAAAGGGACGCCTGATCTTCCGGCACAAGGATGAGCGTCCCAGCGGCGCGCCCCGTGGGGCGCCGCCTCGCGGCGGCCAATTCCGCCGCAGATAGGCAGGCCTCGACGGCGGCAGGACCGCGCCGACTTCGGACCGAGGGCTCTCGGCCGGACCGGCGGATCCGCGCATCTCAAAAAATCGTGCACGTCAGGATTGTTTTGGAGCCTGCCTTCGAATAATATGGCGTTTAGCGATTTTCGGCCGGACGACATTAGCTACCACCGGTACAGCCGGTTTAGACACTGACGACCCTTCCAAAAATCCAATCTCACCAGCCCGCCGAAAGCGGGCTTCGGCATACGTACTTGATAAAGGGACTACCCAGTGAGCATGGGAACCGTGAAGTGGTTTAACGCGACCAAAGGCTATGGCTTCATTCAACCTGACGATGGCGGCAACGATGTGTTCGTTCACATCAGCGCGGTTGAACGGGCCGGACTCGGAACGCTGCGCGAGGGGCAGAAGATCAGCTACGAGATCGTTGCTGATCGCCGCTCCGGAAAATCGTCGGCCGACAATCTGCGGGCGGCCGGCTAGCGCATAAAGCCTTACTTGATCAAGACAGGATTGAACAAAGGCCGCGCTCCATGCGCGGCCTTTTGTTTGGCGTCACGCGTGCTGCTGTTTGGCGTCACGCGTGCTGCGCGAGGCAGACAAGCGCTTCGGTCCGTGGAGTCATCCCCCCTGTTTCGGGCAGTCCTTGTCGCTGCCGTATAATACGCAGGTTGACTGACGAGGCCGCGTATAGGCGGTGTCGCTCAGCGTCACGCCGCTTTTCGCCATGACGTAGCCGATGCCCGGCTGGTAGAGGTAACTGACCTCGCTGAAGATCAGGTATTGACCGGGAAGCGTCTTGTCCGATGAATCCTTGCCGATGAGCCCTGGGGGGATATCAACCGGCGTTCCCACTTCTCGCGGTGTTGTGCCCTTGCTCCACTGCACCCGCGCCACCGAACTCGTCGGATCGATGTACAATTCCGAAATCGTGGCCTGGACGGGCGTCGACGGGTAGGGCCACATGATGCCATAGGCGGCGGCGAAGAAATCCGCGATATCCCCGTCGCCCACCGTCTTGGACTGAGACGTCAGATCGGACAGCGTCCGCGCAACCAGCGTGACCTTGCGATTGACCGCCACGCCTGACGACAGCTCGACGGTCCCCAAAAGCATCACCAGCATCAGCGGCGCGATGATCGCGAATTCCGTCGCCGCGAGGCCCCGCGAGTCGCCAACCAGGTTTGCCGCGCGCTCTGCAACCCATTTTCCGACCATGATCCTTCGTGATCGATTCACGGGCACCCCCCGTAGGGTTCGTTCTTGAAAGCGGCCGTCGCCGACAGCAGCCGCTCGTTGCCGCCCAGATTCGCGAGGTTGTAGCCAAGCCCCGTGACAAACAGCGGCCATCGATAAAACAGCCGGACAACGACGATGTCGCCCTCGCAGCCGGGTTCGTATTTCGTGTTCCTGAAATCTGCGCTCGTGACCGGATCGGAGATCACCACGCTTCCGAATCCGGACGTGTAGCGCTGGACATCGACGAAAACACCGTTCGCACAATCGAACAGCACACTGACATTCGGACAGACGACGTTTTGCTTGAAGCCCTGCTTGTCGAACTTGGCGATCTGCGCCTGACCGGTCAGGATCATGCGTGCCGAGTCTTGCACCGCAGTCTCCAGGCTCTGGCTCGCAAAGAAAACCAGTCCTGTCTCGATGATGGCGAACAGAAGCGCGAAGAACAGCGGCGCGACGAGGGCAAATTCCACGACAGCGGATCCGCGATTGTTGCCGCGAAAGCGGTTGGCCGCCCTTACGGCTGCGGTCCTGGGACGGGGGAATGGCGACATCGCGCAATCCTTGCACACGGCGGGACTTATCTACCGTCAAGGATTAGCCGAAACTGATTGTTGAAGTATTTCGCCAGATCACAGCAAAATACCCCTCGTCTTATACTCCAAATTGACCATGTCCGGGTTTGGCTGAGGCGCGATCACAGACTCGACCCGCGCGGATGGCCGTATCCCCGCTTTCGCGTGATCATCCGGCTTTTATTGTTTTGATTATCGTCCGGACGTATCGCCGGCCCGTGAATTCAGATTCTGGGCCTGATCCATCGTGGCCTTGAAGTAGCTTGGACTATCACCAAGGGTGATCCGCTTCTCACAGATCGGCGTGCAACTGTATGACTCGCGCTCCACGCCGCGATAGACCGTCACCACCCGATCGCTCGGTCCCTCGACCTGAATGACGCGATCCACCAGGATGCTCCCGGCGCGGTCCATCGCGATCACATTGGTTGCGCCGTAACCTTTTCCGGTTACGACGACAAGGCCGCCGGACTGCAGCGTGACGTCGGCGATCAGCGGATTACCGACCACGATCGTCGCGATATGTCCGGGCAGCTTGACCAGTTTCGCCTGGTCCACGTTGACCGAGATCGGATCGCTCGTCACTTCGGCGAGCAACGCCGCCGGGCAAAGCAAAACCGCCGTCGCAAGCGACAGGCCGATGACCAAACCATACGAACGGCCGCGCAGGGACTTGAACCACATACTACACTCCGAACGCATACGATCCGGCATAAGGAAAGACATAAAGACATGACGGTGCCGGCGCCCGACATGGCAAATCTGCCGTTAATTGATGAACGAACTGCAAACGTGGAGCCGGGGCATGACGAAGGTTGATGCCGTCAAAACATCATGCTCTAGCCTCGTCCAGCAAATTAAAGCACGCCGGAGGGTACCCGTTCAGCGAGGCAAGAGCCGGACGTTCAAAACCCATTCATAAAAAAGAGGCGTCCGGAGCGATGCGGTGCTGCGCATTCCATTTAAATCTAAATTTACTCTGAGAAAGATCAGCCCGTTATACCGGTGTTTCCGTAATCCAATTAACTGCGCTGCAATTTCTCCCACCTTATGGTGGTGCCATGGTCACGGTGCTGAGAACGCCGTTACGACCAGGTGCAGTTCGACAGCCACGTGAACACATGGAGCCAAACATGAAGAGTCTCGTTACGCGCTTTCTGAAGGACGAGTCCGGCGCGACCGCGATCGAATACGGCCTGATTGCCGCCGGCATCGCCGTCGCGATCATCGCCGCCGTCAACTCGCTCGGCACCACGCTGAACGGCGTGTTCGCGGGCGTGAACGAAAAGCTCGGCGGCGGCGGCGGCGGCGGCACCGGCGGGACCGGCACCCCATAATCGCCGGCCTCTCATTTT
>JBIQHO010000210.1:0-6426 GCA_044508545.1 Bradyrhizobiaceae bacterium
TTGACGCGTTTTCTTGACGCGAACCGGTTTCCACTTCGCTTGAAAACGCTCTAGCGCAGGATCGCTCCTACCATTGCTCAACCAGCATGAAGGATGGCCAAAGTATTTCGCATCGGCAAGCACGACAAAGCAAAAGCGCGACTGTGGTGTTTGGGCGGATCATAAGTGGTTATCGGGCTTGTCCGACCTCGCTAGACTTACGCCGCAGCCATTTCAGCGCGCCGCGCCCGGCCGCAGCGCCGGTTGCGAACGACGCCTGCAACAGATACCCGCCGGTCGGCGCTTCCCAGTCCAGCATTTCGCCGGCGGCGAACACGCCCGGCAGCCGGCGGATCATGTAATCATCATCGAGCTCGCTGAACGCGATTCCACCCGCGGACGAAATCGCCCGCGCGATCGGCGCCACTCCGGTCAGCACCACGGGAACCGCACGGATCATCGCCACGAGCGCAGGCGGCGGCATCGATGCTATGCTATCGCCGGCGGCTCTCGCTGCTTCCCGCAACAGCCCGATCGCAACGGGCGAAAGACCGGCGGCCTTGCGCAGCCAGTTCGAGACGGATTCCTTTCCGCGCGGCGCGCTCAATCGGACCGCGAGTTCTGCCGTCGCGATATCAGGCCGAAGATCGATATTCAGCACAGCGCTTCCCGACGCGTTGATGTGCTCGCGCAGCATTGCCGAAAGGGCGTAGATCGCGCCGCCTTCGATCCCGCCATGAGTGATGAGGACTTCGCCGCGCATGGTGTGCGAGCCGAACGACAGCGCTACATTCTTCAGCGGCTGACCTTCGAAACGATCGCGAAACACCTCGCTCCACGCCACGCTGAACGCGCAATTGGCCGGTTGCAGCGGCGAGACAGCAACCCCCTTGCCCGCCAGCCTTTCAACCCATGCGGCATCGGAGCCGAGCCGTGGCCAGCTTGCGCCGCCGAGCGCCATGATTGTGGCGTCGGCCATAACCATGCGCTCACCTTCAGGCGTCTGAAATTCAAGGCGGCCATCGCTATCCCAACCGCTCCAGCGATGCCGCAGCGCCAACGCCACGCCGAGCGAATCGAGCCGCTTGAGCCACGCGCGCAGGAGCGGCGATGCCTTCAGCGTTTCTGGAAACACCCGGCCGCTCGATCCCACGAACGTCGGCTGTCCGAGATCGTCAGCCCACCGTCGCAAGGCCTCCGGCGTGAACGCATCAATGGCGGATTGCAAATGCGACGTTGCCGCGCCGTAGCGCGCGAGAAATTGCGGCAGCGGCTCGCTGTGCGTCAGATTGAGCCCGCCGCGGCCTGCCATCAGGAATTTGCGGCCCGCAGACGGCATCGCGTCGAACACGATCACGCGCACGCCGCCTTTCGCGAGAACCTCCGCGGCCATCAGGCCGGCGGGACCCGCGCCGATAATCGCGGCCTGGACATGGAGAACCTCAAGCATGCGATGGGTATGCCTGACTCAACCGCGTACCGCCATAACCCATCACGTCACGAGCCGTCAGGAAAAGTGCAGAACGGCGAGCCAGTCGGCGACCAGCGCCGACCGCCTTCCGCCCTCGATCTCGACGCTGACGGCGGTGCGCGACAGCAGCTCGCCAGGCTTGCGTAACGTCGCCTCGGTCAGCGTGAAGCGGCCGCGGACACGGGAGCCGGACTTGACCGGCGAAATGAACCGAAGGCGGTCGAAGCCGTAATTGACCCCCATGGTGACGCCCTCGACTTGCGGCATCGCCTCGTATGACATGACGCTGAGCAGCGACAAGGTCAAAAATCCATGCGCGATGGTGCCGCCGAACTCCGTTTCGCGGCCCGCCCGCTCCGGATCGACATGGATGAACTGATGGTCGTCGACCACGTCGGCATAGGCGTCGATCCGCTTCTGGTCGATCAGATGCCACGAGGAAACGCCGATCTCCTGCCCGACCATTTGCCGATAGACATCGAGCGAAACCGGCGTGGTCTTCCAGACGTCATTCACGATTCAGATCTCCGCAGCTTTCGATTTCATCGCCTGAAGCTCCGGAAAGTCCTCTTCGCAAAATTCCACGCCGCGCAATGCGTCGCTGCGATCGTTGTCGTGCTCAAGACGGCGAAGCTGGACGCGGCGAATCTTCCCCGAAATCGTCTTCGGCAATTCGGTAACGAGTTCCAGCTTGCGGATGCGCCTGAACGGCGCCATCCGCTCGGCCATGTGGCTGAAGATCGACAGCGCGGTTTCGCGCGATCGCTCCGCGCCGCCGACCAATAGAACGTATGCTTTCGGAATCGCCAGCCTGATCGGATCGGGACTCGGCACCACGGCGGCTTCCGCCACCGCATCGTGTTCGAGCAGGACGCTCTCCAGTTCGAACGGGCTGATGCGATAGTCGGACGACTTGAACACATCATCCGACCGGCCGACGAATGTGAGATAACCATCGTCATCGACGAACACCACGTCGCCGGTGCGATAAAGATCGCCGTCGGCGCCGCTCAGTTGTCCCCCCTCGCCCTGATAGCCCTGCATCAGCCCGGCGGGCCGATTCTCGCCGAGCGCCAGCGTCACCTCGCCTTCGGTGGCCGGATTGCCGTCCGCGTCGATCACCTTCACTTTGTAACCCGGCAGCGGCCGCCCCATCGAGCCGACCTTGACCTTCTGTCCCGGCGAATTGCCGGCGAGCGCGGCGGTCTCGGTCTGGCCGTAGCCGTCGCGTATCGTCAAGCCCCACGCTGACTTCACCTGATCGATCACTTCCGGATTGAGCGGCTCGCCCGCGCCGCAGACTTCGCGGAGCGCGACCTTGAAGTCCGACAGCTTTTCCTGAATGAACAATCGCCAGACCGTCGGCGGCGCGCACAACGTCGTCACGCCGCAGCGCCCGATGGTCGCCAGCAGGCTTTTGGCCTCGAAGCGCGGCTGGTTGCAGATGAAGATGGTTGCGCCCGCATTCCACGGCGCGAAGAAGCAACTCCAGGCATGCTTGGCCCATCCCGGCGAGGAAATGTTCAAATGAACGTCGCCGGGCTTCAAGCCGATCCAGTACATGGTGGACAGATGCCCGACAGGATAGGTGCGCTGGCTGTGACGCACCAGTTTCGGCTTCGCCGTGGTGCCCGATGTGAAATACAGCAGCATCGGGTCGTCAGCATTGGTCGGCGCGTCCGGCTGGTAGCTTTCCGGGAAATCGTTCGTCGTCTCATAGGGTAGCCAGCCGGTATGCAATGCAGATGAGGCGACGACGATGCGTATCAGACCCTCGCCACCGAGGCTTGCAAATTTCGTCACCTGATCCTGCGTCGCGACGACAGCCTTGACGCGTCCGCGATCAAGGCGGTCGCGCAATTCATCGGGCGTGAGCAATGTCGTCGCCGGGATAATCACGACGCCGAGCTTGATGCAGGCCAGCATGGTCTCCCATAGCGGAACGACATTGCCGAGCAGCAACAGCAGGTGATCGCCGCACTTCAGACCCTGCGCTCGCAGGAAATTCGCAACCTGATTGGAGCGCCGGGACATCGCCTCGAACGTCACTTTGGTCTCAGCCCCGTCGGCGGCATCGACGATCCACAGCGCCGCTCGCGTCTTGCTCGCCGGATCGGTCGCAAGACCAGCGTCGAACCAGTCCAGCGCCCAGTTGAACGGCACCGGGTCCGGCCATTTGAAGCCGTTGACGGCGGCATCAAAGTCGGTGCGATGCCGCAGCAGGAATTCGCGCGCCTCGGCAAACGTCGTCATCAGCCGCCCCTGTTATCCGCAAGGGCGCGGATGTAGCGGATGATGCCGGAGAAGTCGACGCCGCCGTTCCCGGCTGCTTCGAAGGTCTTGTAGATTTCCTGCGCGTGCTGTCCGAGCGGCGTCACAGCGCCGGTGGATTTCGCCGCTTCCTGCGCAAGCGTCAGGTCCTTGAGCATCAGCGCCGACGCGAAGCCGGGCCTGTAATCGCTATTGGCCGGCGACGACGGAACGGGACCCGGCACCGGACAATAGCTCGTCAGCGACCAGCACTGACCCGACGAGGTCGAAGCGACGTCAAACAATGCCTGGTGTGACAGGCCGAGCTTTTCCGCCAGCGCAAAGGCTTCGCCGACCGCGATCATGGAGATGCCCAGGATCATGTTGTTGCAGATCTTGGCCGCCTGCCCCGCGCCGGCATCGCCGCAATGAACGATCTTCTTGCCCATGGCTTCGAGGATCGGCTTTGCCGCCGCGAATGCCTTGCCCTCGCCGCCGGCCATGAAGGTCAGTGTTGCGCCGCGGGCGCCGCCGACGCCGCCCGAGACCGGCGCGTCGATCGAGAGGAGCGACGCGTTCCTCGCCAACGCATGGGCCTGCCGCGCGCTTTCGACATCGACGGTCGAACAGTCGATCATCAGCGCGTTCTTTGCAGCCGACGGAATGATATCGATCCACACCGACACCACATGCTTGCCGGCCGGCAGCATGGTGATGACAACGTCCGCTTCCTTCACCGCCGCCGTCCCGCTGTCGGCGATCACAACGCCATTGGCCTTCGCCGCATCCGTCAGCGCCGGGACCAGATCGAAGCCGATGACGCCATGGCCGGCCCTGACCAGATTTGCAGCCATGGGTCCGCCCATGTTGCCGAGACCGATGAACGCAATCGCCGCCATGCTCACCCTCCGATCGAGGTTTCTTCTCTAGTTGAATACGAGTTCGTCCGCGCCGATGTTGGCAAAATACGGCGTAATCATCTCCGGCGTAATGTCCTCAATGCGCGGAGGCGACCATTTCGGCTCGCGATCCTTATCGATGACCGCGGCTCGAATGCCTTCGCGAAAGTCGTCGCTCGCGAACACCGCGAGCGCTGCGCGATATTCACGCGCGAGACATTCCTCAAGCGTGGCCGACGCGCGCGCCAGCCGCAACAGCTTGAGCGTCACCACGAGCCCGCGCGGCGATTTCTCGTTCAGCGTCTTGAGCGTCGAACGTGCGAGTTCGGACGCGTCACGATGCAGGGCCGCGATGATATCATCCATTCGACCATGGGCGAACCACGCATCGATCCGCGGCCGGATCGCCGCAACGGGGCTTGTCGCGTCACTCGTTGCAAAGCCCGCGATTGCGGCTCTCACCCGGGCCGACTCCGCACCGGCGCCGAGATCGACCAGCGCCTCGCGAAGCGCAGCAAGTTTTCGCGACGGCACGACGGCATCGGCAAAACCGGCGTAGATGGCGTCCGCCCCGTTCATGGGCTGGCCGGTCAACCCGAAATACGTTCCGGTTTCGCCCGGCGCGTGCGACAACAGCCAGGTGCCGCCGACATCCGGGAAGAAGCCGAGACCGACTTCCGGCATGGAAAGCCGTGTTCTCTCGGTAACGACACGGTGCGCGCCATGCGCCGATAATCCGACGCCGCCGCCCATCACGATGCCATCCATGAAAGCGACATAGGGCTTGGCGAGTTTCGCAATCCGCGCGTTGAGGAGATACTCCTCGCGCCACAAAATCCTGCCGAGGTTGCTTCCCTCGTTCGCGCTATCCCAGAGCGTGCGGATATCGCCGCCCGCGCACAGGCCGCGCTCGCCCGCTCCCTCGAGCAAAATCAAACCGACGGCGGGATCCGCCTCGAATCCATCCAGCGCCCTGTCGATCCCGCGGATCATATCGAGCGTGACGGCATTGATCGCCTTCGGCCGGTTGAGGCGAATGATACCCGCGCCTCCCTCACGCCGTGCAATCAGATCCGGCTCCATACCGGCCGGAGCAGTCATCGCGTACCCTCGATCAGCTTGCGCGAAATAATCAGCCGCATGATTTCATTGGTTCCTTCAAGTATCTGATGCACGCGCAGATCGCGCACGATCTTCTCGATTCCGTATTCGCTGAGATAGCCGTAGCCGCCGTGCAGTTGCAGCGCCTGATTGGCGACCTCGAATCCGACATCGGTGGCGAAGCGCTTTGCCATCGCGCACAGCGCAGGCGCGTCCGGGTCCTTGCGGTCCAGCGCGGAGGCCGCGCGCCACAGAAACGTCCGCGCCGCTTCCAGCTCGGTGGCCATGTCGGCGATCTTGAATCGCAATGCCTGGAATTCGTCGAGCCGCTTGCCGAACGCCTTGCGCTCTTTCATGTAGGCAAGCGCCTTGTCGAGCGCCGATTGCGCGCCGCCGAGCGAACAGGCGGCGATGTTTAGCCGGCCGCCGTCGAGGCCGGCCATCGCGATCCTGAAGCCGATGCCCTCGTCGCCGAGCCGATTGGCAACCGGCACCCGCGCGTTGTCGAAGATCACGGCGCGGGTCGGCTGCGCGTTCCATCCCATCTTGCGCTCATTAGCACCGAACGAAAGGCCCGGCGTATCGCGCTCCACCACCAGCGTCGAAATGCCGCCCGGCCCGTCGTCGCCGGTACGAACCATGGCGACATAGAGGTCGCTTTCGCCCGCGCCGGAAATGAACTGCTTCTGCCCGTTGAGCACGTAGTAATCACTGTTGCGCACGGCG
>JBIQHO010000211.1:0-6350 GCA_044508545.1 Bradyrhizobiaceae bacterium
AGACCGCCGACGGCAAGGCGCAGGACATCCCGGCCGAGCGCGTCCTCGTCACCGTCGGCCGCCGGCCGGCGACGCAAGGCTGGGGGCTGGAGGAGATCGACCTCGACCGCGCCGGCCCGTTCATCCGCATCGACGAGCGCTGCCGCACCTCGATGCGCGGCATCTACGCCATCGGCGACGTCACCGGCGAGCCGATGCTGGCTCACCGGGCCTCGGCGCAGGGCGAGATGGTGGCGGCCATCGTCGCCGGGGAAAAGCGGGCCTGGGACAATGTGTGCATTCCCGCGATCTGTTTCACCGATCCCGAGATCGTCACCGCCGGGCTGCTTCCCGATGCCGCGCGAGCAGCCGGCATCAACATCCGGACCGGACTGTCTCCGTTCCAGGCCAACGGCCGGGCGCTGACGCTGGGACAGGACGCGGGTTTCATCCGCGTTGTCGCGCGCGCCGACAATCATCTCATCCTCGGCATTCAAGGCGTCGGCGCCGGCATCGCTGAACTGTCCGCGGCTTTCGCCATGGCGCTTGAGATGGGCGCGCGGCTCGAAGACGTCGCCGCGATCATTCACGCGCACCCGACCCAGAGCGAGGCATTCATGGAAGCCGCCCGAAATGCCTTGAATCAAATGTCCCACGCCCACGCGCAACTTTCGCCCTGACGACCGGAAAGCGGACGGCGAGCCGCGAGCCTTGGCGATATGTGAAGTTCCAAAACGACATGGCGACGATTGACTCACCCATGTCCGCTGCAAGGTTCTTCACTTTGGAAAAGTTCTCTGTTTGTTCTTATGGAGGAGAGGCAATCGCAGTCGTCGGACCAGAAAGGCCGGAAGAGGTTATCCGAAAAGGAAAACGGGGCTCCTTCCTCATGCCGACCGAGATTTCGACACAAAGACCATCTGAAGCAGGCATTGAACCGGGCACGAATTGAGCATAGGTTGAGCACTAATTGAGCGCATGATGACCAATCTTCGCTTGGAGCGCGACATGGCAAACCCGGCATTCGTGACCGCCGCAACCCGGTTTGGAGCCAACGATACGCCCTATCTTTCGCCGCAACGGGTGGCGGAGCAACTCGGCGTGACGCTGACGGAGCTGGCGAAGCTCGCCGGCGTGTCCCGCAACACGCTGACCGGCAAGGCGAGCGCACGCCGCGTGGATGCGGCCTTGAGTCCCCTCGTCCGAATCCTGGCGTGGGCGTCGGAGATGTCGGGCGACGAGCGGCGTGCCGCGATCTGGTTCAAGCATCAACCGATTCCCGGTTGGAGCGGCAAGACGGCTCAAGACCTCGTTCGGCAGGGCGACGCGGAGAAAGTGCTTCAGTATTTGGAGGCCGTGCGATCGGGTGTTTATGCCTGAGCCGCAAGCTCCTCCGGCGATCATCAAGCTGTGGCGCGCCTTCGTGCCGCGCTGGGCCTATATGCCGTTGTCGGGCGCAGGCGCGGCGCACTTCGGCGGACGATGGAACGCCATTGGTCAGCCAGCGATTTATGCGGCGCGGGAAATCTCGACGGCGTGGGCCGAATACAATCAAGGCTTCGTACAACATCCGGCGCTGCTGGTTCAGTTCGAACTGGAAGGCGCGTCGCTCGTCGACCTGACGGATGCCGATACGCTCGCGCGCTACGGATTGACTGCCGAGATTCATCAATGCGAGTGGCGCATGCTGCTCGACCAAGGCAAGAGCGTCCCGACGCACGATCTCGCAAAGAGATTGCTCGCACACGGCCCTGATGGCGTGATCTATCCGTCGTTCATGTCACGCGGCGGAACCTGCGTCGCATTGTGGAGGTGGAACGGAGCGGGCGCACCGCGCCTGCGCGCCATCGATCCTGAAGGCCGGTTGCCTCAATCGCCGGCATCCTGGTTATGACCGCGACATCGTGCGAGTTGATCCGCTGCTCAAGTCGAAATGAGCGCAACCTAAGATCGCCGCGAGAAGCACGGCGCGCCGCGATCGGCATACCCGCACAACGAAACCGCGCCGTTGCCCGTGTAGCTCACGCCGCTCAGCGGATCGACGAAGTCGGTGAATCCGGAACGGCCAAACGCCGCGTTCGCCGTCAATGTCAAGCGATCGGTCGGCCTGAGCATCGCTTCAACCTCGATGCCCTGGCTCCACGCCTCCCCCACATTGCGGATAACCTGCATGCCGATGGGACCGACGTCGATCTGCTTGTCCTTGGAATCGATGTGATAGCGCTGCCGAAAGCACCAGAAGGCCATTGAACAATGAGGCGCGCGCCGCTGTCGCGTCAGCTGGTTCGCCTGGATGCCCGCCGCTTTCGTTCCTTCTTTGCCTGCGAGTAGCTCGCCAACAGATAATCAATGAGGGATCGCAAATGCTTGCGCATCGCCGCAGCGTCGCGACGCTCCAGCGCAAGCAGCATATTGTTGTGGTGCGTGATAATGGAGCTGCGATCCCGAACATAGACAATCACCATATTGGTGACCGGCACCAGCGCCTCGATCAGCGCATACATGACAAAGCGCAGCATTGTGTTCTGGGTCGCCTCGACGATGAGGCGATGAAAGCGCACGTCGGAGGCGCAAAACTCCTCGTCGGTCAACGATACGTTTTTTTGCTCCTGCAAAACCTCCCTGAGCAAGCCGATCGTCTCATCGGTGGCATGCTTGACGGCAAAATCACAACACAGGCCCTCCATCTCGATGCGGGCCTCGGCGATCTCGGCCATTTTCAAGCCGCCTATTGTTACCAGCAGCGTAGCCGCCGAGGTAACGTTCTGTGCGAGATCTTCCAGCGTCAAGCTGTTCACGAATGTGCCCCCCAAGGGGCCACGTTTCGATGAGATCAAATTCTGCGCAGCGAGTCGTTTCAATGCTTCACGCACGGTAGGGCGGGATACGCCGTAACGCGCGGCGAGCTCCTCCTCCGTAGGGAGGCGCTCCTCACCTTTGAGGCGCCCCTCAAGGATGGCGGTCCGAATATGTTCGGCGATCTGCTTTGCGGCACTCGCCGTGACTATGTGCATCTCGCCTGCCATCTCGGTGATCTTTCGCTTTTATAGGATTCTCAATCGGCTTACCAAAAGCGACATCATACCTTTTCAGATACGACAACGAGCGTTCGACCGCGGATCTGACCAGCCAGGATATCGTTTCCGAACTGGAGCACTTTTTCAAGGTCAACTTCGGTCGAAACCGCAGCCAGATCCTCGACCCGCATTTCGTTGGCCAGCCGGGTCCATGCCGCCGTGCGAAGCGCCTTGCTGCAGTTCACCGAATCCACGCCCAGCAGAGACACACCACGCAGGATGAACGGTGCAACGGTCGTCGGTAAGTCCATGCCGCCAGCAAGCCCACACGCTGCAACGCACCCCCCATAGGCGGTCGAAGCCAGGACATTGGCTAGAATCGCGGATCCGACAGTATCGACGGCGCCGTCCCAGCGCTCTTTTTGCAGCGGCTTGCCGAGCACCTGCAACTCAGCCCTGTCGACGAACTCGCTGGCTCCCAACGACCTGAGAAAGTCGTGCTGCTCCGGCCGGCCAGTCAATGCTATAACACGGTAGCCAAGTTGCGCGAGGAGTTTCACGGACACGCTGCCGACACCGCCTGCGGCACCCGTTACGAGAACGCGGCCGCCCTTCGGAACACCGGCGCGCTCCAGAGCGATCACGGAGAGCATCGCCGTCAATCCAGCGGTCCCCAGAGCCATCGCAGCGCGATTTGTCATGTTGTGGGGCGTCTTCAGCAGCCATTCCGATTTCACCCGCGCACGTTCGGCAAAGCCGCCCGACCAGCTCTCACCGACTCCCCATCCGGTCAGGATGACACGATCTCCCTTCCTGAACTCCGGAGAGCCCGACTCCCGAACAGTTCCGGCAAAGTCGATGCCGGGAACGATCGGAAACGACCGCAGAATCTTATTTCGATTGAGCAGCGCCAATCCATCCTTGTAGTTCAGTGACGAATATTCGACATCCACCGTCACGTCGGCTTGCGGCAGCAAGGATTCGTCGACCATCTCAAGCCGAACCTCAACCTGACCGGCCTCATCGCGGCGAGCCACTATAGCGCGAAACTTCTCACGATCTGGCATTAACTCCGTCTCCTTACGATTAAGCCGTCACTGATTGAACCTGGCTTGAATGCACAGCCATGGTGATGAAAGGCGCCGTGGGCGTGAACGCACTCCGCGTCGCCTGCGACCGCACCCGCTATCAGGCGGGCTGCTTGACTACTCGGAAATCTGTCCCCGCTCGATCACCGCAATACTGTCGTAAAGCGACTCGGCGTGTCCAAGCGACGAATCCGTCACAAGTATGGTCCGGTCGCCGTCGCGCTTCAGTTCGGAGAGAACTGCGGTCAGCCGCATGACAAGCGCAGGCGCCACGCCTTCGAACGGCTCGTCGAGAACCAGCAACTTCTGCCCGACGAGCATTGCCCGCGCCAGCGCGACCAGCTTTTGTTGCCCACCGCTGAGTTGAAGCGCCCGCCGATCCCTGAAATTTCCAACCTCGGGCATCATCTCGTAGATTCGGGAAAGCCGTGCTGCCGCGTCCGCCATGTTGATGGCCCAGGAAGGCAGCAGGATGTTTTCCTCGACCGTCAGTCGATGAATCAACCGACGGTCTTCAGGCAAATACCCGATCCCGAGGCGCGCGCGACGATGCGCCGGCAGACGACACAGGTCCTCGCCATCGAAATGGATCTGCCCTTTCCGGGTGTCGATGAGGCCCATGATGGAGCGCATCGTCGTGGTCTTGCCGGCTCCGTTCTGCCCTATCAATCCCAGCAGTCGATTCGACGACAGCGTGAGATTAAGACCGCGCAGCACCTGCACGCCGGCAATATCGACATCGATATCCTGTAGCCTCAGCATGACCTTGGCTCCGTCTTGACCTTCCCGACCACGTGGCTCAGCACCGCCTGATCGTTCAGGACGTCATCGACGGGACCGTCGGCGAGCACCCTTCCCTCGTGGAAAGCAATTGCCTTGCGCGCGTAGCGGCGCACGATATCCATATCGTGCTCGATAAACAGGATCGAGGCATCGGTTCGCTTCAATGCCTCCATCACCAAATCCATGATGGCAAATTTCTCGCTGGCTGATACTCCGCTGGTCGGCTCGTCGAGTAGAAGCACCGTAGGCTTGGAGGCGACCGCGAGCGCAACGTCCAGCAGTTTGCGGGCGCCACCTGGAATTTCAGCGCCGCGTCGATCGATAAACTTCTCGAGTTTGTAGTCGGTCAGCAATTGCCGGACTTCTTCGTCCCTGCGCTTTGTCGTGGCGTTGCGCAGCACGGATAACCCCGCACGCGACGTATCGAGCGCGATAACGACGTTCTCTAGCACCGTCAATTCTGGAAATATCTGCGGAATCTGAAATGAGCGGCAGAGCCCCAGCCGGGCGATCTGCCGCGGCGGCAACCCGACGATCGAGTTGCCGTTGAAGGTGATATCCCCGGAATCCGCCCGAATGTAGCCGGTCACCATATTGACGAAGGTGGTCTTGCCCGCGCCATTGGTGCCGAGCAGGCTCACGACATCATTCCTGGCGATGCGGACATTGACGTCATTCGCCGCCACGACCCCGCCAAATCGCTTGTTCAAACCACGCGCGACGAGAATATCAGACATTTGGCGCCTCCCCAGCGTGTCGGCTGCTCACGGGCCTGCGGAACATCTGGGTGAGGCTGCCAAGTCCCTGCGGAACGAACAGGATCGTGGCGAGCAGGAATCCGCCGAGAATGATCTGCCACGAATGCGGAGCGTACTGGCCTGCGACGAGACGAATGAATTCGAACAGCAGGCTCGCAACGACCGTTGCCGCGATGCTCACATAGCCGCTGAGGACCATGATGAAAACGAACTCGCCGGACGTGGTCCAGTAAGCCAGCTCCGGCGCCACATGTCCGGTCGCAATCGCACTGAGCGCGCCGCCCATGCCGGCAAGCGCTGCCGAGATCGTATAGTTTATAAAGACGACCTGCCGGGCGGACGACCCCAGATACTCAACACGAATCTCATTGTCGCGCACGCCGAGGGATCGTAACCCGATCGACGATCGGAAATATCGGTCAACCAGCAGGACCGTCGCGAACACGCAGAACGCAGTCAACGCATAGATCGCGATAGAGTTATTGCTTGCATGGGCGCCGAGGAAGGTGGGTGGCGGCAAACCGATGCCATCTGAGCCGCGTAGCCAATGGCTTTTGACAATCAGACCATAAAGCACCATCGACAGCGCCAGATTGAACATGGCGAAGAAAACGCCGCGATATCCCGACAAGAACAATCCGATGACCGCACCCGCCACGACCGACAGCAACACGGCACCCAGCACCATCAGGCCGGCGTCGGTCACTCCATAGGTCTGTCCGATC
>JBIQHO010000212.1:0-6338 GCA_044508545.1 Bradyrhizobiaceae bacterium
GCGACGAGCTGATCAACGCGGTTGAAGCAGACCCTGGACCCCGCTTCTGATTCCCTCGGAAGCGGGCTTTAACTTGCGGCGTGCCGCGTCTTACCACCATCCTCCTTGCATCGGAGGAAAGAACTGGCCGCCGCCCCGGCGCGTCGTGCCCGGTTGGGAATTCGGATTGCGCCGGAAAAAGAAGCCGAAGCCGTCGCTGTCCTGGCGGTTGTCGTCGATCCAGCCGTTGTCGTCGGCGACGAGAACCCTGCTCGGCTTGCGCGTGATGAAGCCGCCCTGGGGCTGGTCGCTCAACACCGCAACGAATTCGGTGCGATAGTTGGTCTCCTCGCTCAAAGGCTCATCCGAGACGACGATCGATGATCGCGGCAATGCGGTCGGCGCGATGCGATCGAGGACGTCCTTCGGGAAGGTGATGCGGTCAAGCGCGTTCTTGGCGCTGTCCCCATTCTCGATCGTGACCGCAGTCCAGCGCAGGCCCGCGTCGTTGCGCGCCACCGCCGTGAATACATGCGTGCCGAGCGGTTTACCGGCATCGCGGATCGCGACCGGAACCTCAATGCTCGCATCGAACACCTCGCCGCCCCCGTCCGGCGCTGGCTTATGCGTGTTGCGCCGCACGTAAAGCATTTGCGTCGCGCGGCTGATGTAGATCGAGACCGGCTCGCGCGCGAGCCTGGCGTCGAGCGCCGCTCTGGCGGTATCGGCCTTTTTTGTCCGGGCCACCTGCGCTGCTTCTTTCGCGGCGGTTGCCGCATCGAGCTTTGACGACGCGTCCGCCCTGGCAGTATCGAACCGGGTAGCTATCTCAGCCGCCCTGGCAGCGGCCTTTTGCTGACGCTCGCCAGCCTTGGTTCTGGCCTGGTCGGTCCTGGCCGCGGCCAGCGCCTTGTCGGCCGACATGAGTTCGGCGTCGGCGCGGGCCTTGAGCCGTGCCAGTTTGCGCAGCGATGCTGCGAACTGCGCCGACTCGCGGGCCGCGGCCGCGGCCGCCTTGCCGGCCTCAACGGCCGCCGTGGCGGCATCCGCAGCCTCGCGTGAAAGCGCCTCCACCTTGGTCGGAGCCGCCGCGATGAGGTCCGCGCCCGGTACAAA
Source organism: Bradyrhizobiaceae bacterium (assembly GCA_044508545.1). Classification (GTDB taxonomy): domain Bacteria; phylum Pseudomonadota; class Alphaproteobacteria; order Rhizobiales; family Xanthobacteraceae; genus Nitrobacter. Next base: position 1,096 of record JBIQHO010000212.1, read on the forward strand.
GAGCGACAGCGACGGGTGGGAAAATGCGACAGGAGCCGCATCGTCCGGCGAGATGATCACGCGCATCCCAATCCGCGTCTTGTCGAACAGTTTCTCCGCAAAGCCGTACGGCATCCGCACGCAGCCGTGCGAGGCTGCATAGCCGGGCAACGGCCCGCCATGCAGGGCGAGGCCGTTCCAGGTGATGCGCTGCATGTTCGGCATCCAGGCGTCATCATACATGGTCGAGTGGTGATCCTTGTCCTTCTCGACGATGGCGAAGACGCCGGCCGGCGTTTCGCGCTCCTTGACGCCGGTCGATACCGGCGCGCGCAGGATCCAGCCCTCGGCATCGTAGAACGTGACCTGCTGGCTCTTGAGCGACACGATCGCCATGATCGGCTCGCCTGCCTCGCGAGGCGCTGTCGTCTCGACGGGTTGGGCGCGGCGCGCCTGTTTGGCCGTGGCGCCGGCGGTCGGCACGGTCAGGGCGGCCACCGCCGCGAACGCGATCGCGGCTGCACGCCAATGACGCGCTGCAGCATTAGATTTCGCCGGCATCAAACGATTCACCATTCGCGTCCCCTCGCAGCAGGTATGCGCTGCCGTGACCAACGACCCATCCGACTCGTAAGAAAACAATCGCAGCCAAAATAGGCGCAAAACGGACAGCGGACATCAGCAAGCCAGCCGCTGGCGTTGCGTTCAGGCAACACATTGAAAAAAAGGTCGGAGGTTGCCCGGTTGCGCTGTTGCGCGATCCTGTCCTTGCCAGAACAATCGCCGCATCCGCATCCTCGGCGTGTAATCTGGTTCCGATGAGGCTGGAATGATGAACCCTGGGCGACTTTCGGCGCTAACGCCTGCGTTGCTGTCCGTCGTTTTCGCGGCCGGAATTTTCAGCCTGCTCGCCATCTCCGGACCTGAAGGCATCCGGCACGCCAGCGCGGCATTCCCTGTCACTCTCGACGCTCCCTCTTCTGTCAGACAGGAACGCGCCATTGAACCGCAGCCGGGGTCGATGTCCAGTGACGATCCAACTCAGGCGCACCTGCCCGACCGTTCGCAATCTCATGCGGTAATGACCGAACAGCCGCTCGCCGGAGACGTCGCCGGCACACCGAACGCGCCGTCCGGATCGGGGCCTGTGCAACTGGCAAGCGTGGATCCGTCGGATGTCGAGCCTGTCGAGGCGGCCAGGGCCGCAAGGTCGGTCGAGATCGGCGACGACTGCCCGGTCGTGGATGACTGCATCGATCGCTATCTGTGGGCGCTTTATCAAAGCACACCCAAGGAAGACGCTGTCAAGGTGCGTGAATGGAGGAAAGTCGCCGTCAAGCGGAAGGGCAAGAGCGTGACGGTGTCGAGAGCCTTCACCAGGTATGTCGATCAGGATTTCGGATGGAAAGATCCCAAGGCGGCGGAACGCGCTGGCCTTTCGATGATGGATTATGTGATCGGCGGCATGGATCGCAGCTTCAAGCTGAAGTTGTTTCATATGCTTCGCGCGGCCGAGGCGGCGGGCCTTTCGCCCGGCATCACCAGCGGATTCCGCGACGACTACCGCCAGTCGATCGCCAGCGGCCTCAAGGCGGCGAGCAACAGGTCCTATCATGGCGGCAGCTTGCGCGGCGGCTATGGCCATGGGCTCGCGGCCGATGTGGTGAGTGTCGCGGGCGAAACGCGCGACCGCCGATTTGCCTCGTCGGAAAAGTTCTGGAAGTGGGTTGATGCGCACGGGAAGGAGTTCGGAATCGGACGCCCATATCTCGGCAGGGATCCGCCCCATGTCGCCCCGCTCGACGGCGAGGAATATGCAAAACACAATCGCGACGTCAGACAAGCGGCATCGACCGCAAAGAAGGGCAGCGCGAAGAAAGGGAAGCGCGTGGCCACCCGCGATCACTCGCGCCCGGCGAAGCGCCCGAAAGCGGTCGCCGTCGCAAAGCTGAAAACGAATTGAGCGGCTTGCGATCTGACTGCCCCGACACCCCCGCGTTACATCATCGCCTCTGCCGACCGCCGCGCGACCGCTTGCCTGCGGTCGGTGCGCAGAAGGCCGAATGCAGCGCATCCACGATGGTCAAAACCTCCGGCCGCGTGATGGAATAATAGACCGTCGTGCCCTCGCGCCGGGCCTCGACGAGTCCATCGGCTCGCAACCGCATGAGCTGCTGTGACATCGGCACCTGCTCGATCCCGAGCCCCTGACGCAGTTCAGCGACCGACCTCTCGCCGTCCACCAGGGCGCAGAGCACCAGCAGGCGCTGGGGGTGGGACAGGCTGCGCATCAGCACCGCGGCCGACTCCGCCGCCGGCATCATATCTCCTACATTCATAGTATTGAATTTATACTCCTTGAATGTTATGTGCAAGCTGTCCGGCCTTCAGAGAGGCCGGCGCAAGGTTCAAAGGACAATTTGCTCCTGCCTTGCACCAGATCAAGACGGAATGCGCGATGTCAGGGAAACTCGGCGGATAAATCGGAGGAAGAGTCCATGTCTCACATTGTCATTCTCGGCGCGGGCCTCGGTGGAACCATCATGGCCTATGAGATGAAGACCAAGCTGCGACGCGATGACCGTCTCACTGTCGTTAATCTCGGCTCGACTTATTCGTTCGTGCCTTCGAATCCGTGGGTCGCCGTCGGCTGGAGACAACCGGCGGATATCGAAGTCGACCTTGCTCCGGTGCTGAAACAGAGAGGCATCGAACTGCGGCCGGAGGGAGCCAAACGCGTCGAGCCGGCTGAAAACCGGATTCAGCTCAATGACGGCACATCCATTACCTACGACTATCTGATTATCGCCACCGGACCTGACCTTGCCTTCGACGAGGTGCCGGGGCTGGGTCCGAATGCCCATACCCAGTCCGTCTGCCAGACCGATCATGCCCTTCAGGCCAAAGTCGCATTCGACAAACTCGTCAGGACGCCGGGACCGGTGGTGATCGGCGCCGTGCAGGGCGCATCCTGCTACGGCCCGGCCTATGAATTCGCCTTCATCCTCGAAACCGCCTTGCGCAATGCGCGCGTCCGCGACCGCGTGCCGATGACCTTCGTGACGCCGGAGCCCTATATCGGCCACCTCGGGCTCGACGGCGTCGGCGACACCAAGGGCCTGATCGAAAGCGCGATGCGCGACCGCCACATCAAATGGATCACCAATGCGCGCACGACCAGGGTGGACCCTGAAAAGCTCGTCGTCGAAGAAGTCAACGACGACGGTTCGCTCAAGGCGACGCACGAACTGCCGTTCGCCTTCTCGATGCTGCTGCCGGCCTTCCGGGGCGTTCCGGCCGTTCTTGGCGTCGAGGGTCTGGCCAATCCGCGCGGCTTTATCGTGGTCGACAAGCACCAGCGCAACCCGGCCTTCCCGAACGTTTTCGGCGTCGGCGTCTGCGTCGCCATTCCGCCGGTCGGCAAAACGCCGCTCGCGGTGGGCGTGCCGAAGACCGGTTTCATGATCGAATCCATGGTCACCGCCACGGCGGAGAACATCGCTTCGCTCCTCAAGGGCGAGCAGCCGAAAGCGGTCGCAACCTGGAACGCGGTCTGCCTCGCCGACTTCGGCGACGACGGCATCGCCTTCGTCGCCCAACCCCAGATCCCGCCGCGCAACGTCAACTGGTCGTCGCAGGGCAAATGGGTCCACGCAGCCAAGATCGGCTTTGAAAAATACTTCCTGCGCAAGGTGCGCCAGGGCAAGGCCGAGACCTTCTACGAAAACCTCGTCCTCGACATGCTCGGGATCAAGAAGCTGAAGGAAGTTCACATGGAGACGGCCGAACAGGCGCAGTCTTGAAGCAGAGGAGAAACGACAATGACGATCGATCGCGCCGTGATGATGTTCGCCGGCTTCATGGTTCTGATCTCGCTGGGGCTCGGATTTTACGTGTCGCCCTGGTGGTTTCTGCTCACGGGGTTCGTGGGCCTGAACCTGATCCAGGCGTCGGTCACAGGCTTTTGCCCCTCGGCGATGGTCTTCAGGAAACTGGGCTGCCCGGCCGGCATGGTCTTCAAGTGAGGGCATCGTCCTCACCGTCCGATGGCCGGGCGAAACTCGTGACCGCTCCGTGAAAGCTGCACGCTCATGCATCGACCGATCTTGCGCTTCCTGACAGCCGTTCTCGCCGGCGCCGCGATCGCCGGCGCGACGGCGGCCAACGCCGGTGAATTCGTCGTCAAGGCCACGACAACTCCCGAGATGAAGGCCGTCTTCGGCCAGGTCGAGAGCCGCATCGTGGTGCCGGCGCGTGCCCGCATCGGAGGCTCAGTGCGCGAGCTTCGCGTCACGCAGGGCGACGAAGTCAGGGAAGGACAGGCGATCGCCGTCGTCGTCGATGACAAGCTCGCGCTCCAGCTCAACGCCGCGGACGCCAAGATCGAGGCGCTCAACTCGCAGCTTTCGAATGCACGCGTCCAGCTTGAGCGGGCGCAGCAGCTCAGGGCGAGCGGATCGGGCACGCAGGTCAGCCTCGATCAGGCCAAGATGCAGTTCGAGGTCGCAACCAATCAGGTCGCGGCGGCCAAGGCGGAGAAGACCGTCATCGAACAAAGCGCGCGCGAGGGCACCGTCTTCGCGCCGGCGACCGGCCGGGTGCTCACGGTGCCTGTCACGATCGGTTCGGTGATCCTGCCCGGCGAGGATATCGCCCGCATCGCGCCGGGGCCGTATTATCTGCGGCTGTCGCTGCCGGAGCGCCACGCCGGCGAGATCACGCAGGGCGCCGACGTGACGGTCGGCGCGCGCGGGCTCACCGCGCCGGGGGGACTTTCCGCCGCGCATCGCGGCCGCATCGCCAAGGTCTATCCGGAGATCACCGACGGGCGCGTGATCGCGGATGTCGAGGTCGAAGGGATCGGCGATTATTTCGTCAACGAGCGCACGCTGGTGTCGATCCCGGTCGGCAAGCGTACGGTGCTGGCGGCGCCGCCGGCGGCGATCCGCACCACCCATGGCGTCGACTATGTCCGCGTCGCTACCGACGCCGGCGCAATGGACGTCGCCGTCATCCTCGGCGAGACCTTCGCCGATAACGGCGCGGAGCGCGTCGAGATCCTTACCGGCCTGCGCGACGGCGACCGGATCGTGCTGCCATGAAACTTGGCATCGCAGGCCACCTGACGCGCGCCTTCATCGCGTCGCCCCTCACGCCGCTGATCCTGCTGGCGGCGTTGGCGCTCGGGCTGGTGGCGCTGGTGACGCTCCCGCGCGAGGAGGAGCCGCAGATCTCGGTGCCGATGGTCGATATCCACGTCACCG
>JBIQHO010000213.1:0-6300 GCA_044508545.1 Bradyrhizobiaceae bacterium
GGGAAACCGACCGACGGACAACCAAGAGGAGCGCCACTTGGCGGAAGGCGTGAGAACCGACGAAGAATATTCGGGCACCAAGCCGGTCGAGGAACGGCATCGGATCGACGAGATTCGCCTCGACAACTGGATGCGCGAGCACGTTGAAGGTTATGCGGGGCCGCTGACGGTTCTGCAATTCAAGGGCGGCCAGTCGAATCCGACCTATCGGCTCGACACGCCCGGCCGCTCCTACGTGATGCGGCGCAAGCCGTTCGGCAAACTGTTGCCGTCGGCGCACGCGGTCGACCGCGAGTTCCGCGTCATCGCCGCGCTCGGCAAGCAGGGCTTTCCGGTCGCGAAAGCCTATGCGCTGTGCACCGACGATTCCGTGATCGGCGCCACCTTCTACATCATGTCGATGGAGGAGGGACGGGTGTTCTGGGATCCGACGCTGCCGAGCCAGACGCCGCAGGCGCGCCGCGCCATCTTCACCAGCAAGATCGAGACGCTGGCGAAGCTGCACCAGTTCGACCCGCAGGCCATCGGGCTCGGCGATTTCGGCAAGCCCGGAAATTATTTCGCGCGGCAGGTCGATCGCTGGACCAAGCAGTACCGCGCCTCGGAGACGCAGCAGATTCCGGAAATCGAGCGGCTGGTCGAATGGCTGCCGCGCACGCTGCCGGAGCAGCGGCGGGTGTCGGTGGTGCACGGCGACTACCGGCTCGACAACATGATCTTCCACGCCACCGAGCCGCGCGTGCAGGCGGTGCTGGACTGGGAGCTGTCGACGCTCGGCGATCCGATGGCGGATTTCACCTATCTGTTGATGCAGTGGACCATGCCGGGTCTGGTCAATGCCGATCTCAAGGCGCTCAACATCCCGAGCATGGATGAGGCCGCCGCGATCTACTGCAACGTCACCGGCGACGCGGTGCCGGATTTCAACTGGTACTTCGCCTACAACCTGTTCCGTCTCGCCTGCATCACGCAGGGCATCGCCGGCCGGATTCGCGACGGCACCGCGGCCAACGCCAAGGCGATGGAGTCGGCCAAGCGCACCGTGCCGCTGTCGAAAGCGGCATGGGACTACGCACAGAAGGCCGGCGCGAAATAACCCGATAATCCGAGGTGCGGTCCGGTCCGGATCGCACCTCGGTTGTTTCCGCAATTCCTTTCGCCGCCGCTCGATGCTTTGCCGCTGGCGCGCGGCCATGCGCGCCCGATCCGGACATCGCCTTGCCCCTCTCCCCCAACCTTCGCGGCAGCCTGTACATGGCCGTCGCCATGGCCAGCTTCACGATGAACGACGCCATCACCAAGCAGGTGTCGGCGGAGATCAATTTCGGCGAGATCATGCTGGTGCGCGGCGTGGTCGCGATCGTGCTGATCGCGGCGCTGGCGTTCTATCGGCGCGCCATCCGGCCGCTGCGCACGCTGATGGTGAAGCCGGTCGCGGTGCGGGTAATCGGCGAGGTCGGCGGCACGGTGACGTTTCTGGCGGCGATCGTGCATCTGCCGCTCGCCAATATCTCGGCGATCATGCAGGCGCTGCCGCTGGCGATCACGCTCGGGGCCGCGGTGGTGTTCGCCGAGCCGGTCGGCTGGCGCCGCTGGCTCGCGATCGGCGCGGGCTTCGCCGGCGTGCTGGTGATCGTGCGGCCCGGCGCCGAGGGCTTCAACCAGTACGCGCTGCTGGCGCTGATGTCGGTGCTGTTCTGCACGGTGCGCGATCTCGCCACCAACCGCATTCCGGCGAACATCCCCTCGCTGTTCATCACGCTGCTGACGACGGTGGTGGTGACGGCGGTCGGCGCGCTGGTGCTGGTGCCGCTGGGCGGCTGGGTGCAGCCGTCGCTGCGCGTGTTCGGCCTTCTGGCGCTCGCGGCGGTCTTCGTGCTGGTCGGCTATCAGTGCGTCATCATGGCGATGCGCGCCGGCGACATCTCGGCGGTGGCGCCGTTCCGCTACACCGCGTTGCTGTGGGCGATCCTGCTCGGCTACATCCTGTTCGGCGAGGTCCCCGACGCCGCGATGATGATCGGCGCGGCGATGATCGTGATCTCGGGCCTCTACACTTTCTATCGCGAGCGCGTGCGGGCGCGCACCCGGCCGGCGGCAAGCGCGGGTGGCGGTTTGCCGCCTGACGGAATGTGACCGGCGCGCCGGCCGCGCTCAGATCGGCTTGCCGGTGTAGGGCATCGAGGCGGTGAGGCCGCCGTCCACCGGGAACGCCTGGCCGTTGACGTAGGAGGCTTCGTCGCTGGCGAGGAACAGCCCCATCGCCGCCAGTTCGTGCGGCTGTCCGGCGCGCTTGAGCGGATTGAGCTGGCCGATCTTGTCTTGCGTGCCGCGCTGCTTGGCGTTGTCGAAGATCGGCTTGGTCATGCCGGTTTCGATCAGCCCCGGACAGACGGCGTTGATGCGGACCCCGGTGCCGGAGAGCGAATAGGCGGTGGTCTGCACCAGGCTGATGACGCCGGCTTTCGATGCGGCGTAGGGATGGCCGCTGGCCCCTGCCTTCAGCCCCGCCACCGACGCGGTGCAGACGATCGCGCCGTGCCCCTGCTTCACCATGTGCGGGATCGCATATTTCACCGCGAGGAACGGGCCGATCAGGTTGACGCGCAACACCTCCTGCCAGTGCTCGACGGTCTGTTCGGCGATCGGCACCAGCCCGCCGCCGATGCCGGCGTTGGCCCAGATGGCGTCGAGCTTGCCGTAAGCCGACAGCGCCTTGTCGATGAAGGCGATCACGTCTTTTTCCGAGCCAGCATCCGCCGTCACGGCCTCGGCGGTGCCGCCGGCCTTGCGGACCTCATCGACGGTTTCGTTGACGCCGTCGCTGCGGTCCACCGCGATCAGCTTCGCGCCTTGCTGCGTGAACAGCAGCGACGCCGCACGGCCGATGCCGCTGCCCGCGCCGGTGATGATGACCGATTTGCCTTCGAGGCGACCCATGAAACTCTCCGATTGCCGTGTGATGACCGTGTGACGGAATTCATACAATGTTTGAAGCGGTGTGCGGGCACGGCCATGATCGACATGGCGTTGACTTGCGGTCCCGCTATATCTCACTTACAGCCGCAGGAAACAGTATTGAAGGGTGCTTGCCATGTCGAATCCTCCGCAGCCTGCATTCGTCGCCCAGCACAGCGTTCCCGCCGGCATGGTCGCGACGCGATGGTGGTGGGTGCGTCACGCGCCGGTGCGCGAGGACGGCGGCTGCATCTACGGGCAGACCGACATCGGCTGCGATTGCAGCGACCGCGTGGTGTTCGACGCCGTCGCCAAGATCCTGCCGCGCCCGGCGGCGTGGTTCGCGAGCAATCTCAAGCGCACGCATCAGACCGCGGCCGCGCTGTGGCAGGCCGGCTATCCGCGGCCCGAGGCCATGGCGCACGACGCCGCCTTCGCCGAGCAGCATCTCGGCGCGTGGCAGGGGCTCAACCGCGCCGCGTTCTTCGCCAGCCGTCCCAGCGCCGTCGGCACCTACTGGTTCGCGCCGATCGACGAGCCCTCGCCGGGCGGCGAGAGTTTCATGGACCTCTACAATCGCGTCAAAGGCGCGATCGCGCGCATCAACCGGCGTCACGCCGGCGGTGACGTGGTGGTGGTGGCGCACGGCGGCACCATCAAGGCGGCGCTGGGCGTAGCGCTCGGCGATCAGCCGGAGCGCGGACTGGCCTTCACCATCGACAACGTGTCGGTGACGCGGCTCGATCATCTGGCGAGCGACGATCACAGCGGCTGGCGCATTCCGATGGTCAACCAGCAGCCGTGGATCGCCGATCCCTCGCACGCCGCGATGCATCAGCCCTCGGGCGCGGAGCCGGCGGGCGTCACCAAGCTCGCATAAACAATCTCAACGTCAGTTCACCACGGAAATTCCAACAGGAGAAGCACATGACCTTGTTCGATATGTCGGGAAAAGTCGCGGTCGTCACCGGCTCGACGCGCGGCATCGGCCGCGCCATCGCCGAGCGGATGGCCGAGCACGGCGCCAAAGTGGTGATCTCGTCGCGCAAGCAGGACGTCTGCGATTCTGTGGCGAAGGAGATCAACGACAAGTTCGGCAAGGGCACGGCGGTGGCGATCGCCGCCAACATCTCCAGCAAGGAGAACCTGCAAAATCTCGTCGACGAGAGCAACAAGGCGTTCGGCAAGATCGACGTATTGGTCTGCAACGCGGCGTCGAACCCGTATTACGGGCCGCTCGCCGGCATCTCCGACGATCAGTTCAACAAGATCCTCGGCAACAACATCGTCGCCAACAACTGGCTCATCAGCATGGTGGTGCCGCAGATGATCGAACGCAAGGACGGCTCGATCGTCATCGTGTCGTCGATCGGCGGCCTCAAGGGTTCGACCATCCTCGGCGCCTATGCGATCTCGAAGGCGGCGGACATGCAGCTCGCGCGCAACCTCGCCTGCGAATACGGCCCGCACAACGTGCGGGTGAACTGCATCGCGCCCGGCCTCATCAAGACCGATTTCGCCAAGGCGCTGTGGGACAACCCGGAGAACCTCAAGGCATCGACCTCGCGCTCGCCGCTGCTGCGCATCGGCGTCCCCGACGAGATCGCGGGCGCGGCGGTGTTCCTCGGCTCCGCCGCCGGCAACTTCATGACCGGGCAGACCATCGTCATCGACGGCGGCGCGACGATCAGTTGAGGTCGATTGCGTCAGCATATGCTTGGTCATCACCCGCGAAGGCGGGTGATCCAGTATGCAAAGTGATCCAGTTATCGGAAATGGATTCAATTCGTCATGGCCGGGCTTGTCCCGGCCATCCACGTCTTCAGCTTCGCTGAGCCTCATCGGGATGTGGATGCCCGGCATGAAGCCGGGCATGACGGAGAGAGTGCGGTTTACTCCACCGCCGCGTTGACCAGGTTGCGTACCACGTTGCGGAAGTATTCGCGCTGGCCCGGCCCTTGCGACATGAAAACCGCGAACAGGTCCTCCTTCGGATCGATCCAGAAGAAGGTGCCGGCGATTCCGCTCCAGAAGAACTGCCCGGCCGAGCCGCTCACCGACGCCATGCCGTCATGGGTGCGGACGCAGAAGCCGAGGCCGAAGCCGTGGCCCGGCATCAGCAGCGTGCCGTTGCGCGGGATGGCCGGATCGAGGTGATCGGACGCCATGAAGGCAAGCGTCTTGCGGCCGATGATGCGCTCGCCGTCGAGGATGCCGCCGTTGAGCAGCATCTGGCAGAACCGCGCATAGTCCATCGTGGTCGAGACCAGCCCGCCGCCGCCGGATTCCATCGCTGGCTTTTCCGTCATGTCGAACAGCCTGACCGGATCGCCGCTCCACGGATCGGCCGCAAACGGCTGGGCGAGGCGGTGCTTGTTGTCCGCGCCGGTGTGGAACGCGGTGTCGGTCATCCGCAGCGGCGCGAGGATGCGCTCGGTGAGGAACGCGCCCAGCGTCTGGCCGGACACCACCTCGACGACGCGGCCGAGGATGTCGGTGGAGCGGCTGTAGTTCCACGCCGTGCCCGGCTGGCACAGCAGCGGCAGGCCGGCGACGATGCGGGCGTGCTCGGCGTTGTCGATTCTGCGGCTGCGCACCTGCGAGTCCTGATACATCTTGTGGACCGGACCGTTGCCGGTGTGCTCGTAGGCGAGGCCGGAGGTATGGCGCAGCAGGTCGTGGATGGTGATCGGCCGCGCCAGCGGCACGAGGTCGAGCTTGCCGCCGGTCTCGACGCCGACCTTCTGCCCGGAAAATTCCGGGATGTATTTGGTCAGCGGGTCGTCGAGCAGCAGCCGTCCGTCCTCGAACAGCATCATGATCGCCAGCGAGACAATCGGCTTGGTCATCGAGAAGATGCGGAAGATCGCATCGTGCCGCATGGCGGCGTCGGACGCCGGGTCGAGACGGCCCAGCGCGTCGAACCAGCCGATCTGGCCCCGCCGCGCCACCATGATGGTCACGCCGGGCGTGGTGCCGTTGTCGATGTCGCGGCGGAAGGCGTCCGACATCCGCTGAAGGCGCGGCCGCGACAGGCCGAGCGTTTCCGGCTTTGCCTGCGGCAGCGGCGGGGTGGCCGGATGGCTGGCGGCTTTGGCGGCCGGCGTGGAGGTTGGCGGGGTCATGGATGCCTCCCGATTGATCTTCTCGTCCGGATGACTAAATGAGCCGTCATTCCCGGCATTGGCGACAAGATTGGCCCAGAACCTATGACTTGAACAGGGCCGTTTTTTTGAGTAACCAGCCGCCGGTTCGAAGCCGTTGAGCCGTGCAGATGCCCGGCCATGAGAGGTGGACATAGATGGCCAAAGAGAAGTTTGAACGCACGAAGCCGCATTGCAA
>JBIQHO010000214.1:0-6293 GCA_044508545.1 Bradyrhizobiaceae bacterium
CGGTCGAAGACGGTGGCGCGCTGATTGCTGGTGCAGCCATCGCGCAAGGTATGGCCCTCATCTTCCAGCGCGAGGCCATACGGCTGATGACGGTTCAGGCGTCGGGTGCGCTCTACTCGTTGTCGCTCATCGAGAAGAATGCCGGGGCCGTCTCGGCGAAATCGGTCGTGCAGGTGTCTGGCGGGGCCTTCTTCCTTGACACGGATGGGCCGAAGTTTGCGTCGGCCGGCGGGGTGCAGCCAATAGGGCAGGCTAGAGGTGTTTCGGAGTGGTTTCTTGCCCAGGTTGGCGCAGCGCGGCTGACCGAGGTTGAGGGCGCCTATGATCGCTTCCGGCGCATCGTCTGGTGGCGCTTCCCGGTCAGCAATGACAGCGATTCAGTTTTCAGCCGCATGATCGGCTACCACGTCGACTTGCAGAAGTGGGTCACGTTGACCGTCAACACCTCGGCAATCTTCACCACGGCGCTGCCGGGTTACACGTGGGACACGATCCCCGATCTGTCGTGGGACACGATCATGGATGTTCCTTGGGATGATCGGTCGCTCGCGGGCGGCGAGCCAACTTTTGGCGCGATGGATGGCGATCTGAAATTCAGCTCGTTCAGCGGCTTGCCCATGGCTGTGACGCTCGAGACTGCCAAGGCTGACTTGGGTTCATCGCGGCTGTTCAACCGTATCGCGCTGATCGGGGACGGTGCTGACGCGACCTTGCAGCTTGGCGTTGCCGACCGGTTGCAAGACGCAATCGCGTGGAAGGATGCGGTGAGCCTGACCGCCTCGGGAACGTTCCCGGTGCGAGGCCGGGGCCGCGTGGTCCAGTATCGGTTGAAGCGGGCGGCCGGCGATAGCTGGACCTCAACGGCTGGCCTCGATTTCCCGAATGGGTTCGGTCGATGAGCGTGTTTGGCATTGACAGCGGGATTCCCCGCACGACGCATGTGGTCTTGTCGGGCACCTCCGCTACCACCATCGTCAACGCGACCGACCGCTCCAATATCTACCTCGTCGGGCTAGCGCTAATCAACGTCAGTGGTGGAGCGCTGACGCCGGTCGTGGACGTCTATGACGGCACGACGGCCTTCAAGCTGAGGGAAGATGCGTCTCTAGCCGATCAGGCGCGCGAAGTTCTGGCGCTGCCGGAGTTCGTCCACGTGAAGAAGGGCGAAGTGCTGCGCGTCACGGCCAACACCGGCCTGCACGTCTTCGCATCATATGTCGAAGTTCCGGCCAACCAGACGCAGAAGGTCGCGGGATAGTGCGCGTCGCGGAAATTGCTGCGGGGGACATTTCGGCGAATTGGGAATGGATGCGCGAACTGCTGGCGCCTGCCATCGCGCTTGATGTTCGCAGCGAGGATGACGTTCGCGAGATGCTGGAAATCGGCCAGTTTCATGCGCTGCGGGTCTGCGACGGCGGGGATGGGGTGATCGTCTACGAGATCGCCGATGGCCCGCGCGGCCTGACCATGTTCATCCCCTACATCGCCGGAAAGCTGGATGGCGGCCCGAAGGAAAGGCTTCGCAAGATGGTGCAGATGGAGCGCGCATTTGCAGCGGTGGCGAAGGCCGCAGGCTGTGTCGAGATGAAGGGCGGCGGCCGCAACTGGCATCATGTGCTGGCCGGGTGGGTCGCGGACGGCGGTCCCGACGTATCGATAAGGAAGGCGATCTAGAATGGTTGGTTTCGTCTCTGGTGGCGCCGGCGGCTTCGGCGGAGATGGCGTGGGCTCGCCTTCGGCTGCTCCTGCGGCAAGCTACTCGGCTCCGAGCGGCGGGAGCGGCGGCAAGGGAAGCAGCACGCCCAAGGGCACGTTCCTCGGCGGCCCGTCGATTTCGGCTGAGGATTTCAACACTGCGCTGCGGAGCGACGCATCTGCCGCTTATCAAAAAGGTCCTGTCCAGACGACCTATTCGGGCCTCTCCGACGCGTCCAAGGGCGCGATCAACAACCTGATCGCATCCACCAACAACGGCAATCGCGGCATCCTCGATCAGGCCTACAACTACAATTCCGGGCTCCTCAAAAATGGCGGCCTCACCGGCGACCAGACGCAGAGCATGGACTATTTCCGAGGTGTGATGAATGGCGGGGAGGATGACCCTGCTTTCCAGCGTCTCCGGACCAACGCAATCGACGACGCGCGCACCGCGATCAACCGCCAGTTCGGCGCCTCGGGCCGGTTCGGTTCCGGCGGCCAGATGATCGACCTCGGTCGGGGTCTTGCGGACGCGGCCGCATCGATGGATTTCCAGAACCTCCAGCGAAAGGACGCAGCGGCGCAAGGACTGTTCGGCATGGCGCAGACCGGCACGGCGAATGCGATGGGCGCGGCCGATCGCGCCCCCGAGATGTACCAGAACATGCTCCTGCCCTATCAGACGCAGATACAGGCGAACGCGCTGCTGGGCGCGGATGCTGCGGCCCGTGCGGCCTTCGACCCGAACTATCTGCATCTGGCGAAGTATCAGGGGCTGCTTGGCGGCAATTCGGCAGCGCCGCAGCCTGCCAAGCAGCCCGGCGCGCTCGACTATATCGGCGCTGGTGCGGGCCTTCTCACGGCACTGCTGTAGGAGCTACCGATGGCTGGTCTTCTCTCCTCCGCCCTCATGGGGCCGGCGCAGCGTCTCGGCGCGGTTGCGGCGCCTGAGGCTGCGGCAACCCCGATGGCACCCGCCGGGCTGTTGTCCATGTTCGCTCCGCAGGCTGCGGCCAGCCCGCTCTACCAAGCCTTCGACCAGCGCCGGAATGTGCTGATGGGCGCGCTGTTGGGCGGCGTGGGCGCGGAGACACCGATGGAGCGGCTACGCGGCATTGCTCAGGGCGCGCTCAAGGGCAGGGAAGCAGATTCCGCCTATGCGCTGGAGCTGAAAAAGGAGGCGAAGAACCGTCAGGCGGTCAACCAGACACTGGAGCTGTTGACGCAGAAGCGGCCCGACCTCGTGCCTTGGGTTCAGAGCGGGGCGATCACTCCGGCTGACGCGTTTAATGCCGTCTACAAGAAGGATGGCAAGGCCACCGACGATATCACCGAATACCAGTATGCCGTGGGGCAGGGCTACAAGGGCACGTTCCAGAACTACATGACCGACATGAAGAAGGCGGGCGCGATCAACGTCAACATTCCCGGCCAGCCCAATATTGGGACGATCCCGCCCGGCTATGCCGCGACGCAGAGTCCTGAGACCGGCGCGTGGTCCATGCAGCGGATACCGGGAGGCCCCGCCGAAGCTGATGCGAATGCTGACGCGGCGAAACTTACGGCGAAGGCTGGGCAGGCCGCGGTGGCTACGCGCGTTGTCACAAGTGCGGCGCAGCGTGCTCGCGAAGCGGCCAAGAACCGGTTGTTCGGCGGAGTTGGGCAAGGCGTCGCGCAACTGAACCCATATAGCGATGCAGCAGAGGTTGCACGCCAGGTTGAGGTGCTGAAATCCACGGCCAAGGTTGAGAACCTGAATGCGATGCGCGCGGCCTCTCCGACTGGCGGTGCGCTGGGTAACGTCACCGAGGGTGAAGGAGCGATGCTTGCCGCCAAATCAGGCGCGCTCGATCCGTCCAGCCCGAACTTTCAGCGCGATCTGGACGACTATGAGTTGACGTTGCTCCAGGTCGTGCACGGTCCGCAGGAAGGCTTGCGCATCTTCAAGGAAAGCCGCGGCACCGGTGATGGCGATATCATGCCCAGCGGCACGACTTCCGGCAACGTCCAGTGGAGCATTGAGCCCTGATGCCCACGCTCAACATCGAAGGCAAGCGCGTCAAGGTCGACGATTCCTTCCTTGCCCTGTCGCCGGAAGAACAGCAGCGCACGGTCGAGGAAATCGCGCAGCAGATCGGCGTCGGGCAGCGCCAGCCAAAGGAAGCGGCTTCCCCCGCATATGATGGCGGTGCGTTCAAGGCCGCGACCGAAGGCTCGCAAGCCGGGTTGATGTTCGGCTTCGATGACGAGATCGGTGCCGGCATGATGGCCCCGATCCATGCTGGCATCGACTGGTTCAAGGGCGAAGGATTTTCGATCCCCAAAGCGTACAACCGCCTTCAGCAGCAGCTTGACGCGCGGAAGGCTACGCGTCGGTCAGAGCACCCGGTTGCCTCCATTGCTGGTGAAGTCGCGGGCGGTCTCGCTACAGGTGCAGGCGCGTCGAAGGCAGGGCTGACGCTGGCCGGCAAGAGCGTACCAGGTCTCGCAAGCCTCATGCCTCGCACTGCGGCCATCCTTCCCGCCGCCGCTGAAGGCGCTGGCTATGGCGCTCTCTACGGGGCTGGCGAGGCAAAGCCTGGCGAACGTCTCTCGGGCGCTGCAACAGGCGCCGCTATCGGCGGGATCACGGGCGGGGTATTGCAGGGCATCGGGAACGCGATTGCGACGCGCTCGGCAAGCAAAACCGCGCAAGCCGCCGCTCCAACTGCCGATGACTTGAAGGCTGCCGGGCACGCTCTCTACAGGGCTGCGGATCAGCAAGGGGTCATGTTCAAGGACGCGACCGTCAAGAAGCTAGCCGCCAACCTGAAATTCACAGCGGGAGGTCTCAACGAAAAACTGCGCCCTCTCACCGCTGGCACGGTCGATGACGTAGACCGACTGATGACAGGGCAGATGACGCTTCAGCAGGTCGATGAATTCCGGCAGGGCCTCAATCTGGACATCGGACGGGCAAAGGGCAGCGACAAGGAATTCCTGCTTCGCATGAAGCGAACCGTAGACCACTTCCTCGACAACGTTTCGCCTTCCGAAATGACGGGCGGTCCTGCGGGGGTTGGCATCCTGAAAGAAGCCCGCCAGGTTTGGCAGAAGGCGAAGAAGACCGAGGTGCTGGATCGCATTCTTGATCTGGCCGATGTCCAGACGGGCCAATACACGCAGAGCGGGCTTGCCAACACCATCACGAGGGAGATGCGCGGTCTCTACAAGCAGATCGCGAAAGGGAAGGCCGCCGGCTACACCAAGGAGGAGATCGCGCTCATTCGCCAAATGGCCAAGGGCGGCTCCAACTCATCCATCATCAACCTGTTCGCGAAGTTCGCGCCGCGCGGCGTGGTGAGCATCGTGTTGGGGCAGGGCTTGGGGAGCATGGTTCCCGGCGCAGGTAATGTCGCCGTTCCGTTGCTCGGGGAATTGGCTGGCCGCGCCGCCGACAGAGGCGCGCTACAGGCGGCTCAGGCGCTCAGGATGGGCATTGCAACCGGAAGGCCTCCTGTTGTGCTCCCTCAAATCACCAGAAGGGTGACGCCAGCAATTCCAGCAGTGGTTTCACCCAGTATGGGAACCGCCCAGTCACTACTAACGTCGCGAGGGCAGTGACGGGGAACGCGAGAACGAACATCAGCAGGAAGTGCTTGCCGTTGACGCCCAAGAAGGGCTGGCGCCTATCGGCCTCACCCCATTCCGAGCGCTCTAGGTCCAGTATGGGCTTTTCTTCGAAGTTCATCCGCCGACCATAGTCAGATCGGCGGATGTTGCCAATGGCTCACTGAGGCTCCGGGCGCACTACTCGCAGGGTAATGGCTCATCCCGCTTCGTCAGCATGACGCCATCAAATTCCATTGCCCGCTTGCCGTGGGGCGTCATCGTTACCGTCGTATTGCCGGTGCAGTTCAAATTGGCATAGGGCCGATTGATAGGCCAATTGGCGATGTAGCAGATGCGATAGGTCGTGTCGCCTAGATCGATGAACGCGCCGTTGTCCACGACGACGACATGATCGCACGCCTCGTCTGTCCACACGTCGGCGGCCGCCGGTGAAGCGGCCAACAGCGCCGCGCTGAAAAAAGCTGCCTTCAACATGACAAAGTCAGGTCCAGATGGTCGATAAGTCCGTCATCGATACAATATTGGGCGAAGCCGGCGGGCGCACAAGGGCAGCGCGCTACAGCGACATGCTCGCAATTGCGTCGGTTATCGCGAACAGGGCCAGTCTCGCCAACACAACGCCCTTGAGCATCGTCTCCGCGAAAGGGCAGTTTGGAGCCTACGGCAAATCTCTTCCTAAGGGAACCGAGGAATATCGCGATCTAGCGCAAGCCGCGTGGGATTACGTCGAGCGCGCAGGCCCCGTGCACAACGCGACTTACTACGCTACGTCGAAAGCAACGAACAATCTGCCAAGCGGGCTGAAGGCGGAGACGACCACGGAAGGGCAGGAGTATTTCAGCGATCCGAACGGTCGTTCGTTCCGAACAGCCGATGGCTGGGCAAAGCCTTCCATTGGTGCGACTCCGGCAGTCTTTTCGCCAAACCTGACACCGCCCACTCTACCCTATGCCGATCTTGCCTTGCCGAAGTCGGTCAGCACG
>JBIQHO010000215.1:0-6178 GCA_044508545.1 Bradyrhizobiaceae bacterium
TGCCGTCGGGGTGCCGCCGGACAACAGCTGCGTGACCACGGTGAGCGACGACACCGACGCCAATATGGCGCAGCAGATCAGCCAGATTTCCGGCGTCGCACAGGTGTTTGTCGGCGGCCAGCAGAAGCCTGCGATCCGTATCCAGATCGATCCGGCGAAGCTCGTGGCCAAGGGATTGTCGCTGGAGGACATCCGCAGCCAGATCACCATGACGACGGTGGACAGCCCGAAAGGCAGCATCGACGGCGGAACGCGCAGCTACACCATCTATGCCAACGACCAGTTGACCGCCTCGAAGGACTGGAACGACGTCATCATCGCCTACCGCAACGGCGGGCCGCTGCGCATCCGCGACATCGGCCGCGCGGTGACGGGTCCCGAGGACAACAAGCGGGCCGCGTGGGCGAACGGCGAGCGCGGCGTGTTCCTGGTCATTTTCAAGCAGCCCGGCGCCAACGTCATCGACACGGTCGACCGAATCAAGGCGGAACTGCCGAAACTGATCGCGGCGATCCCGCCGACGATCAAGATCAGGATCATCAGCGACCGCACCGAAACGATCCGCGCCGCCGTCGAAGACGTGCAGATCACCCTGCTCATCACCATCGTCCTCGTCGTGATGGTGATCTTTTTGTTCCTGAGAAGTTTCTGGGCGACCATCATTCCGAGCGTCACCGTTCCGCTGGCGCTGCTCGGCGCATGCGCCCTGATGTGGCCGTTCGGCTATTCGCTGGACAATCTCTCGCTGATGGCGCTGACGATTTCGGTCGGCTTCGTCGTCGATGACGCCATCGTCATGCTGGAAAACATAAGCCGCTACATCGAGCAAGGCGAAACGCCGATGGCGGCGGCGTTGAAAGGCGCGGGCGAGATCGGCTTCACCATCATGTCGATCAGCATTTCGCTGATCGCGGTGCTGATCCCGCTGTTGCTGATGGGCGGCATCATCGGACGCCTGTTCCGCGAATTCGCGGTGACGCTGGCGATGGCGATTTTCGTGTCGCTCGTGGTGTCGCTGACGCTTACGCCGATGATGGCGTCGCGCTTCCTGCGAAGCCAGCACGACGTCCGGCATGGCAAGCTCTATCAGCTCAGCGAACGCGGCTTCGACGCCATGCTCGACGCCTATCGCCGCGGCCTGGACTTCGTGCTGCGCTGGCGTCGCGCCACGCTGCTGGTGTTCTTCGTGACGCTCGGCCTGTCGATCTACCTGTTCGTCATCATCCCGAAGGGATTCTTTCCGCAACAGGACAACGGCATGATCCTGGGCACGTCGGAGGCGGCGCAGGACATCTCCTTTAATGAGATGAAGCGCAAGCAGGAGGAACTGGGGCGGATCGTGATGTCCGATCCGGGCGTCGCCAGCATCGCCATGTTCATCGGCGGCGGCGGCAGCGCGCTCAACAACGGCCGCATGTACGTCACGCTGAAACCGCGCGGGGAGCGCGACGCCTCCGCGCAGCAGATCATCGCCCGGCTGCGGCCCAAGCTCGACAAGGTGGAGGGCGCGCGGCAGTTTCTGCAGGCGGCGCAGGACGTCCGGCTCGGCGGGCGCGCCACCCGCACGCAGTTCGAATTTACGCTACAGGATGCCAATCTCGACGAATTGAACACCTGGGCGCCGAAGGTGCTGAGCAAGCTGCAGACGCTGCCGCAACTGCGCGACGTCGCCACCGACCAGCAGACCAACGGCACCACGCTGACGCTCACAGTGGATCGCGACGCCGCCTCGCGTTACGGCATCGCGCCGCAGCTTATCGACGATACGCTCTATGACGCGTTCGGCCAGCGCCAGGTCGCGCAGTACTTCACGCAACTCAACAGCTATCACGTGATCCTCGAGATCCTTCCCGAGTTGCAGGGCAAGGTCGACACGCTGAACAAGATCTACGTGAAATCACCGCTCACCGGCGAACAGGTCCCGCTCTCGGTCTTCGCCAAGTGGACGACCGTGCCGGTGCGGCCGCTGTCGATCAGCCATCAGGGCCAGTTTCCGGCGATCACCATCAGCTTCAATCTCGCGCAGGGCGTCGCGCTGGGACAGGCCACCGACGCCGTGCAGAACGCCATGCGCCAGCTTGGCACGCCGGCGACGCTCAACGGCAGTTTTCAGGGCACTGCGCAGGCCTTCCAGCAGTCGCTCGGCACCGTGCCGCTGTTGATCCTCGCCGCGCTCGTCGTGGTCTACCTGATCCTCGGCATCCTCTATGAGAGCTACATCCATCCGATCACCATCCTGTCGACGCTGCCGTCGGCGGGCGTCGGCGCGCTCGCGACGCTGATGCTGTTCGGCTACGACTTCAGCCTGATCGCGCTGATCGGCATCATCCTGCTGATCGGCATCGTCAAGAAGAACGGCATCATGATGGTCGACTTCGCGATCGCGGCCGAACGCGAGGAGCACCTGTCGCCGGAGCAATCGATCCGCAAGGCCGCCCTGCTCCGCTTCCGCCCGATCATGATGACGACGATGGCCGCGATGCTCGGCGGTGTGCCGCTGATGCTCGGCACCGGCACCGGCGCAGAAATCCGCCAGCCGCTCGGCTACGCCATGGTCGGCGGATTGGCGGTCAGCCAGGCGTTGACGCTGTTCACCACGCCGGTGGTCTATCTCTACCTCGACCAGTTCTCCAACTGGCTGTCCCGCTGGGGCCGCGGAGACGCCGGGAGCGATCGAAACCTGCCGGGCGGCGCCTCGATCAAGGAAGCGGCCGAATAGCGCGGGGGATCAGAAGCCAACAGCGGCTTCGGATTTGACACTTGCCCGCGCGCGTGTCGTCTTCAACCTTCTCGACCAGTCTCCGAATCGCTTCCCGCCTTGATACGATCCCGGGGTTGAGTGGGCCTCAGATCCGGAACGTTGCGAGCAACGCTGTCTGTGCCTGACTGGCATAACGCTCTCTGTGTCGCAAAACAAAGAAGGAACGTCGCGGGAGTTCGATCTTGACGCGATGAAGCGCAATGGCGCTTCGGCCTGGCATCGCGTCAATCGGCCCGGTTCTACCGCTCATCAGTCGAGAGTTTGCGCTTTCGCATACGATGGCATCGTTGCTGACGACCATCCCGACACTGCTGATGGGGCTACTGGCGCTGCCGACTCCGTGGCTGGCGCGGCGATTTGGAAAAAACGAGTTGTTGCTCGGGTCTCTCGTGCTGCTGTTTATCTCGATGGCGGCACGCTCGCTCGTCTCGGACGTCACGCTGCTGCTGCTGACAACGGTCGGCGTGGGAGCCGGGATCGCGATATCGGGCACACTGTTTGCCGGGATCATCAAGGCCCGGTTTGCGACGAACGTCGCCATGATGATGAGCATCTATACGACCGCGCTCGCGGGCAGCACCACGATCTCCGCAGCCGCGACTGGTCCGATTGCGGCGTTCGCCGACGCAAACGGACTAAGCGGATGGCGGATCGGAACAGGCATATGGAGCCCGGTTGCCTTGATAGCGATTTTCGCAGCGCTGGGAATCCTCCTGTGGGCAAAGCGAGAGTTGGCTGGAGCCACGGCCACGGCCGTCAAGGCTGCACGATTACCGCTTGGGAACCCAAAAGCCTGGCTGGTGGCGCTTTTCTTCGCGTGCGACAATTTCCTGTTCTTCGCGTTCCTGGCATGGACTTCTCCGATGTACCGGGAGCGTGGCCTGTCAGCGGCATCGGCAGGTCTCGTGCTTGCGACGTTCACTGTGGTTTTCACGGTTGCGATGCCGGTGCTCGGCTTGTTGAGCCGGGCGCATGATCGTCGGGCGTGGCTTGCGGTCTGTGCGGCGCTCGCAGGCACGGGAACTCTCGGGATGGCATTGGCGCCGCCATCGATGGCGCCGCACATCTGGATTGCCATCGCCGCATTTGGCGTGGGCGGCGGCTTTACGCTCGCAATGACCTTGCCGCTCGATAACGCGCATGGTGCGGACGAAGCGAATGCCTGGAATGCATTCATGATGACCGTCGGTTACCTGCTCGCCGCCACAGGACCTTGGCTCGTCGGCTTCCTGCGAGATGTCACAGGCACTTTCCAGGCTCCCGTCTGGCTTTTGTTCCTGGCAGCGCTTGGGATGTTCGCCCTGACGCCCTTCCTCGCTCCGCGAAGGCCCGAGGCGGCGGACAGGTAAAAGATGAGAGGTAAAAGAGAAGGCCGGGCCGCCTCGGTTTTTTTTACACCCTGCTATCGGCGACCGCTGGCCTGACTATCCCTTGAACGATAGCCGCCTCACTCAATGCAGCGTTGTGGCTGGGGAACTAGGATTCGAACCTAGACAAACAGAGTCAGAGTCTGTTGTGCTACCGTTACACCATTCCCCAAGTTTTTCTGAACGCCCGCAAGGCGTTACTGATGACGGCCGCGGCCGAAGGCGCGCGCGGCCGAAACGTGGTCCTTCTACCCGCTCGTTCCCTCCCTTGGCAAGCGCGCGGACGGACCGGGACGCATTTCTTCTGGCTGGACCGGGCAGCCCTCCCTTGCACAGCCGGCTTTGCTCCCGCGCGGGGCCTTCAACGGCGCCCATCGACCCGGACCTTCCGAAAGCAATTTCCAATACCGGCAATTCCGATTGCGACGCCGCAGCCTCCCTGCCGCAGCCTCCCTGGTGGTTAATGAATCGCAAACTTCCGCGGACGGAGACGCATCCGGTCGGCACCGCCAGCGTCTGATTCAACTCGTGGAACCAGACTCTCCTCATCCTTTTGAACGAGCATGATCTTATCCGAAAAACCGGTTCCCCCTTTTTCGGGATCATGCCCTTAAAGGCCCTTTCTCCAACGAAATCAGCACGACGCACCGAGCCGCTCAACGCGCATGGCAGACCTGTCGCACTCCCAAAGTGCAGGCCGGGTTTAACCGTTTTGACAATAACTGCATGCGACAGTCCGGATCGACAGCACAAGAATTGTGATCAGCAAATGCTTCATACGACTTCCGCCAGTTCATTCGGACGCGTGATCTCTGTACGCGGATCGCAGGCGCGCGTCGGTATTCTGAAGGCCAGCCGGATGTCGCCCGCGGCAGCGCGAGCCACCGTTGGACGGTCCGTCAGCCTGCGCAGCGCGACTTCCACGATCGTCGCCATGATCACCGAGGTGTCCTGCGAGCATCTGCCGTCCTCGGACGAGTTCATGGCTAGCGCCTCCGTCGACCTGCTCGGCGAAATCCTCGACAGCGCCAGTGCCCGCCCCCGCTTCCAGCGCGGCGTCACCAATTATCCGGCGATCGACGACCCGGCGGAACTGATCACGAACCAGGAACTGCGCACCATCTACGCACCCAACGGAGCGGATCAGATCGATATCGGCACGCTGCAGCAGGACCGGTCCGTAACAGCCTATGTCGACATCGAGGAAATGCTCAGCAAGCACTTCGCCGTGCTCGGCTCGACCGGCGTCGGCAAGTCGAGCGGCGTGTCGCTGCTCATCAACGAAATCCTGAAATCGCGGCCCAGCCTGCGCATCTTCCTGCTCGACGTTCACAACGAGTACGGCAGATGTTTCGGCGAGCGCGCGATCGTGCTCAATCCCCGCAATCTGAAATTGCCGTTCTGGCTGTTCAACTTCGAGGAAATCGTCGACGTCCTGTTCGCGGGCCGGCCCGGCGTGCCGGAAGAACTCGACATCCTCGCCGAGGTGATCCCGATCGCGAAGGGAATCTATACGCAATATCAGCACGCCGACCGCGTCGGCCTCAAGCGCGTGGATCCCAAGAGCGTCGGCTTCACCGCCGATACCCCGGTGCCCTATCGCCTGGTCGACATGATCTCGCTGATCGACGAGCGGATGGGCAAACTTGAGAACCGCTCGTCGCGCATCGTCTACCACAAGCTGATCTCGCGCATTGAAACCGTGCGCAATGATCCCCGCTACGCCTTCATGTTCGACAACGCAAATGTCGGCGGCGATACCATGGCCGAGGTCGTCAGCCTGCTGTTCCGCCTGCCCGCCAACGGCAAGCCGATGACCATCATGCAGCTTGCGGGTTTCCCCGCCGAGGTCGTCGATTCCGTGGTGTCGGTCCTCTGCCGCATGGCGTTCGACTTCGGCCTGTGGAGCGACGGCGTCTCGCCGCTGCTGTTCGTCTGCGAGGAAGCCCACCGCTATGCGTCGGCCGACCGCAGCATCGGCTTCGGCCCGACCCGCAAGGCGATTTCCCGCATCGCCAAGGAAGGCCGCAAGTACGGCGTCTATCTTGGC
>JBIQHO010000216.1:0-6152 GCA_044508545.1 Bradyrhizobiaceae bacterium
CGTCCGGGGCAAGGACGAGCTGGGGGAGGATCTGGTCATCAACGGCGACTACATCGTCCATGGCGTTCGCGAGCGCGCCAGCGCCTTGGCGACGCTGGAGCTTGGCCCCGTCAGCGAGATCGAGCAGACCCGCAAGCTCACCGCCGAGATAGATCAAGATCGGTTCACCCGCATCGACCGGGCCATGGCCGAGGAAGCCGATGGGCGGTTCCTCGACCTGCGCCACGAGCCGGGAGAGCCCAAGCCGCAATTCGAGCGCACGCTTCGCCTGCGCCGGCTCGCCAAGCTGGGCCGCATGGGTCTCGCCACCGAACATGCGCCCGGCGTCTGGGAATTGAACGAGCGGCTGGAACCGACCCTGCGCGAGCTTGGCGAACGCGGCGACATCATCCGCACCATGCAAAGGTCGCTCGCCGCCGATGGGCTGGAGCGCGATCCGCTGACCTTCCACATCCACAAGGCGGTGCCCGCCGCGCCCGTCACCGGCCGCGTGCTCGACAAGTATCTCGCCAACGAGCTGGGCGACAATCTCACCGTCGTCGTGGACGGCATCGACGGCCGGACGCACCACATTTCCAACATCGAGCCGAGGCAGTTGGAGGACGCCCGGATCGGCAGCGTCATCGAGATCGGCCGGGCTGAGACGAGCGCCCGGCCGTCCGACCGAGCCATTGCCGCCATCGCCGAGGACGGCATCTATCGGCCGAGCCGTCATCTGGAGCAGGCGAAGTTCGAGGGCCGCGTTCCGGGCGGCGACTACGAGGGCTATATCGATGCCCATGTGCGGCGGCTGGAGGCGCTGCGCCGCGCCGGAATCGCCGAGCGGATCGACGCCGATCAATGGCGCATACCGGAGGATTTCGAGAAGCGCAGCATGGCGTTCGATGCCGGGCGCGGCGCTCAGGCCAATATCCGCGTCATCACCACCTTCGATCTGGAAAGCCAGATCACGGCTGACGGCGCGACCTGGCTCGACCGGCGGCTGGTGTCACCCGACGTACCCGATCTTGCACACGCCGGCTTCGGCCAGCAGGTACGCGAGGCTATGGAGCGACGGCGCCAACATCATATCGACCATGGCGATGCAACCCGCCATCTGGACGGCCGCATTGCCTACCGGGGCAATCTCCTCGCCACCCTGCGCGGGCGCGAGATCGCCCGCATCGGGTCTGACATGGCGACGGCCAAGGCGCTGCCGTTCCGCGCGGCGGCAGACGGCGAGACCGTCGCCGGCAAGTTCACTGGCACCGTCCAGCTATCCAGCGGCAAGTTCGCCATCGTGGAAAAGAGTCACGAGTTCACCCTTGTCCCCTGGCGGCCGGTCATCGACCGTCAGCTTGGCCGCGAAGTCATGGGCGTCGTGCAGGGCGGCTCGGTGTCGTGGCAACTCGGGCGGCAGAGAGGATTGGGGCTATAGTCGGATACCCTCGGACAGTTCTCTGGAGAAATCGCAAAGACAGCGGTAGGAGGCAATGGTCGCCATTCTGGAGCCAAGTTCCTCCTTGACGGTGATTGAAACAGAGTCGTGTAGATTGGGGTGTGCCCCATTTTTTATGGCGAGGCTCGCCACTTTTCAAAGCGCGCCAAATTCGTGGAACATTCAATGACGTTGCGTCTGGAGGAG
This sequence comes from Bradyrhizobiaceae bacterium, assembly GCA_044508545.1. GTDB lineage: Bacteria > Pseudomonadota > Alphaproteobacteria > Rhizobiales > Xanthobacteraceae > Nitrobacter. The sequence continues at coordinate 1,625 of JBIQHO010000216.1, forward strand.
TTCATTAATCTCTCGTCTTCGATGACGGCCCCTGACGCTTTGCTTCGTCTCTATCTAAAAACGATCAGCGACGAAGGGTATCAAAACGCCGTATTTGCGACGGCGAGAGCGTGCCGCTTGGTGTCAGTCAGATGGGCTCACCTTCCTCGTGGTTACACTGAAAGTTATCGATCTCGCAGGTGGGATAAGATTGATCCTGTCATTCAATACATTTCCTCAGCGCGTCTACCTGTACGTTGGCAGGACATCAGCCAGCGTGCAAGAATGACCCAACGCCAAAGAATATTTCTGGACGAATGCCAGGAACTAGGCGTTCACTCCGGTATCACCATTCCGTTCGTCGGTCCTAGCCCCGACGTTGATTTGATTAGCATCAGCCTTAGAGATGAAAAACAGGCCGATCATGCGAGATTTCACATTTTGTACGCGCTGACCAATCAATATTATCTACGACTTTCCGAACTAATCAGTGTTCCTTCGATTTGCCATCAGCCGCTTACTCCAAAAGAAATTGAATGCTTGCATTGGTGCAAAGAAGGGAAAACGAATTGGGAGATCGGAGAGATTATGATGATTTCGGAAAAAACTGTTGAATTTCATATTTCTAATTCGATCAGGAAACTTGATGCGAGCAATCGCATTACGGCTGTGGTCAAGGGGATATATAATGGAATCATCTAGAGCGCGTATCCATAAAGCTCGATCAGGCCACTTCGGTAAGACCGACTTGGCTACCGCGCGATATTGAAGTGACGCGATGGTATGCCGAAGCTAAAGAGCCCCATGGTATCAATATCTGTCCGGCTTCGTAGTGAAGGCGTCATTGCGTCGCTGGCCTACATGTTTTGCGCGTCCAAGATGGGAATTTGATAAGATTTCTGACCCTGTTGCTGGCCCTTCTTACGGCACTAAACGGTGCTTACGCGGAAGAAGTGGTCTTTAGGGTCGGACTAACCTCGCGTGATTTCATTCCTGCCGAGCCTTACGATTGGCGCGGCGCGAAAACACATGCGCTCCACGCCGAGACGATCAAACTTGCGGTCGATTTCTTCACTGCAAATCTACGTTGAGCGGTTCCTCTTTCGCCTGCTGCGCTTGGCAAATCCCGCAAATCAATCGAATGAATCTGCCAAAGTGGTACTAGGGATTTCCCCAGTATCTCAGTTGCGGCTCTTGGTGGTGGAATCAAGCAAGCCGTGGTCGGCTATGCAGACTGTCCTGAACGTCGCTCGAAAGGAGACGCTGACAGTCTTGTATTCGCTCCATGAAGGATATGACCAAGGTGCGACGCCATGTCACCAAAAATTCAGTCGATGGTGCAGAAGGCCGCTCACCGCTGGGCAGCCGCATTCCGTTGATAACCTTGATCCAAACGCTGGCAGTCGCCGAGTATCTTAATTTTCGCCACGCCGCCAATGCGCTCGGCATCAGTCAATCAAGTGTTAGCGAGCGGATAAAGGTGCTCGAAGACACGCTCGGCGTTCTTTTATTCGAGCGTCATGCGCGCGGCGTCCGGATGACCGACGCTGGACGTTATTTCGTAGATCAGGTGACGATCGGCATCACGCAGCTCGACCATGCTCTAAAGACGATCGGGATGATGGCGCGAGGCGATCATGGCCTTATACGCATCGGCGTCCATGCACTGATCCCAGGCAGCTTTCTGACCGAGGTGCTTCGCCAATATCATGCGCAGTATCCTGACATCGATATAGAGATTATGGAGGGTGCAGCTTTCGAGATGGTGCGCGAACTGCGCGCGGATAAGCTGGACGTGGCATTCGTGGCCGGAACGCCCGAATATCCCGACTGCCGTTCGACCCGAATCTGGACCGAACCGTTGGTCGTTGCGCTGCCAGCTAGCCATCCACTTGCCGAGCGCAACGGCGTCACCTGGGCCGATCTGGCGGGGGAAGTTTTTCTCGTCCAGCACAGTGGCACGGGACCGCAAGTATATGACCATATTCGGTTGCGCTTCGCGGGGCGTTGGCTTTCCCCTTCTATACTTCGCTTTCCCGTCGAGCGCTGCACACTCCTGTCGATGGTCGCGTTGGGCTATGGTGTGACGATTGCGGGGAACGCGCATACGCTGATCCGCCCTCCGGGCGTCGCCTTCCTGCCGTTTCTTGATGAACCGGACCCGGTCCCGTTCTCAGTCGTCTGGCGGCCACATAATCGCAGCGCCGTATTGCGGAATTTAATTAACCTCGCGAGACGGATGGGCCGCGCGCCAAAGGGCAGAGAGATCGCGAATAATGTGTCTCTCGACAATCTAGCCAAGCACATGGCTCAATGAGCTATTTGTTGCAGAAATCCTCAAACTTGTTACGTCATAAGCTATGAAATATGTGTCGTGCGGAATTTCGCGACAATGCACAGCGTCAAGGGAACACGCTTTGCCCAATGCGTCTAACGAACCGTTCAAACGTGGCCTCCTCCAAGTCGAGGACGGACAGGAAATCTATTGGGAGGCGTCCGGCAATCCGCAAGGTAAGCCGGCTCTCTTCCTTCACGGCGGCCCCGGTAGTGGGCTCGGCTTAGGTGGCTATCGTCGCCGATTGGACCCTAAGACATACCTCGCCGTCGGCATCGACCAGCGCGGCTGCGGTCGCAGCCGTCCCCTCGCCATCGACGCACTCGACCGACTTGCCGAGAATACCACGCAGGCTCTCATTGCCGACATCGAGGCGGTTCGAACGTATCTCGGAATCACGCGCTGGCTCGTTTCGGGCGTTTCCTGGGGTACAACATTAGCGCTCGCCTATGCGCAAGCCCATCCGGATCGGGTGAACGCGATGGTGCTCGTTGCTGTCACGACAACGAGCCGCGCGGAGGTTGACTGGCTTACAGAGGGGGTTGGGCGAATATTCCCGGAGGCTTGGCGGCAATTTGCAGATGCCTCGGGACGTAGAGAGGGTGAGCGCATCGTGGAATCTTATGCGCGCCGTCTCGCCAAAGCCGATGAGACGGATCAGACGCTTGCAGCGCATGATTGGTGCTCTTGGGAAAACACTCACGCCTCCCTTGATCCCCATCACGCACCAATCGTCTTCACGGATGCCAGAGCACAACGCACCTTCGCGACGCTCGTGGCGCACTACTGGTCACACGATGGCTTCCTGAATGGCGAAAACCGGATCATTGCTCGTATGGATCGCATCGGCCATATCCCGGCAATGCTCCTGCACGGTCGTCGCGACATCAGCGGACCGGCATTTACACCTTGGCTCCTACACCAACGCTGGCCGGCGAGCCGCCTCCACATCGTGGAGGCAGAAGGTCATGGGGGTCCGGAGATGATGGAGCAAATGAGGCTTGCCTATAACGGCTTTTCCATCTGCACATGAGTTGGAGCCAACGGCAACGCCGGCTTCGCCTATAACATGCTCGGCAGAAAAATATTCTGATTTTTGTGATACGTTGCGGTCAGATGACACGACCACTGCACATCACGCTCACGAGCTAGGATTTATATAATCTGAAGCTGTGAGCTAGCGTTGCAATCGTCCTATTTGCCGCCGATCGTATCCGGTAGCCCTCCCGCATCCTCATTCCTGTTGCCTCTCGCGCAAACGCTTATTCTCTGATCGGCTCCATCCCTTTTGCCGAATGGAGCCCTTATGCGCGGAGGCCGAATCCTTTGGGGCCAGATCGCCGTCGTCTTCATCATCGCCCTAGTGATGACGTGGGTAGCGACGCAATGGACGGCGTGGCGGCTCGGGTTTCAGGCGCAGCTTGGCAATCCATGGTTCGAGCTAGCGGGCTGGCCGATCTATTATCCGCCGGCCTTTTTTTGGTGGTGGTTCTCCTTCGACGCCTATGCGCCGTCGATCTTCACCGAAGGCGGCTTCATCGCGGCATCCGGCGGCTTCATCGCGATCGTCGCCGCCATCACCATGTCGATCCTTCGCGCGCGTGAATCCCGCAATGTTGCGACCTACGGTTCTGCGCGATGGGCGGAAGATCGGGAAATCCGCGCCGCCGGGCTGCTCGACCCCGATGGCGTCGTGCTCGGCCGGTTTGAACGGGACTATCTGCGCCACGACGGACCCGAGCATGTGTTGTGCTTCGCGCCGACGCGATCAGGCAAGGGCGTCGGCCTTGTCGTGCCGACGCTGCTGACCTGGCCGGGAAGCTGCATCGTCCACGATATTAAAGGAGAAAACTGGACGCTGACGGCCGGCTTCCGCGCCAAGCATGGCCGCGTGCTGCTGTTCGATCCGACCAACGCGAACTCGTCGGCGTACAATCCATTGCTGGAGGTGCGGCAGGGCGAATGGGAAGTGCGCGATGTGCAGAACATCGCGGATATTCTGGTCGATCCCGAAGGGAGTCTCGACAAGCGCAACCATTGGGAAAAGACCTCTCATTCCCTTCTGGTCGGCGCGATCCTGCATGTCCTCTACGCCGAGCCAGACAAGACGCTGGCCGGCGTCGCCAACTTCCTGTCCGATCCGCGCCGGCCGGTGGAGGCGACCTTGCGCGCCATGATGGACACGCCGCATCTCGGCGAGGCTGGCGTTCATCC
>JBIQHO010000217.1:0-6117 GCA_044508545.1 Bradyrhizobiaceae bacterium
TAACCGATCACGCGCGTCCGCTTTGGCAACAGCTCGAAAAAGCCGTCATACTCCGCAAAGCGGAGTATCCGGTATCACGCGCCAATTCGACGCTGGATCGTCTACAGCAGCGTCCCGCTCAGGATCAGCAGCGCGACGCTGAAATAGATCATCAAGCCGGTGACGTCGACCAGCGTGGCGACGAACGGCGCCGAAGCGCTGGCGGGATCGAATCCCGCCCGCTGCAGGATGAACGGCAGCATCGAGCCCGCCACCGAGCCGAATGTCACCACGCCGATCAGCGCGGCCGCGACCGTGATGGCGACCAGCACCCAATGCTCGCCGTAGTCGAAGATGCCGAGCTTCTGCCAGGCCACCACGCGGATCAGTCCGATCGCGCCGAGGATCGTACCGAGGATCAGTCCGGTCGGCAGTTCGCGCAAGGCCACGCGCCACCAGTCGCCAAGCCTGACCTCGCGCAGCGCCAGCGCGCGGATCAGGAGCGAGGTCGCCTGCGATCCGGAATTGCCGCCGGAACTCATGATCAGCGGGATGAACAGCGTCAGCACGATGGCCTTTTCCAGTTCGCCTTCGAAGTGCTGCATGGCGCTCGCGGTCAGCATCTCGCCGAGGAACAGCACGCAGAGCCAGCCGCCGCGCTTGCGGATCATGCTCGGGAGTCCGATCTGCAGATAAGGCTCGTCGGTCGCCGCCATGCCGCCGAACTTCTGCGCGTCCTCGGTATTTTCCTCGATGATGGCGTCGATGATGTCGTCGACCGTGACGATGCCGAGCACATGCCCGGCCTTGTCGACGACGGGCACCGCCAGCAGGTCGTGCCGCGTGATCAGCCGCGCCACGTCCTCGCGGTCCGTCAGCGGAGAGGTCGTGATCGGCGAGCGCGCCAGATCGGAGATCCTGGCCAGAGGCGCGCCGGCGACCAGGCGGCGCAGCGACACCGCGCCAATCAGGCGGCGGGTGAAGGCGTCCAGCACGTAAATGGCGTAGACCGTCTCGCGGGTGCGCTCGACCTGCCGGATGTGCTGCAGGGTGCGCTCCACGGTCCAGGTCGCGGGCACGCTGACGAACTCGGTCGTCATCATCGCGCCCGCGGTGTTCTCGGGATAGGCGAGCAGGCCTTCGATGGTCGCGCGCGTCGCCGCGTCCAGCCCCTGCATCAGCTCGGTGCGGACCGGTTCCTCGAGTTGCTGCACGATGTCGGCGGCCATGTCGGCCGACATGCCGGCGAGCAGCACGGTCGCGGTCCGTCGCGGCAGCGCCTCGATGATCTCGGGGCCGAAATTCAGTTCCGGCTTGTCGAGAATCTCGACCGAGGTATCGACCGGCAGCAGGACCAGCACCGCGGCCGCATCCTGCGGTGCGAGCTGATTGAGAATTTCGACGTTGTCCGCGACATGGCCGTCGCTCAGCCGCGAAGCCAGCGCGAACACATCGAGGTCGCCGTCCGTGGCGGTGTGGATATCCGTCATAGCTCACCTTCGGGGTCTGCCGGCAACGGCAGGCCTTGTGAGCTCATCAAGCTCTCAGACCGGCGCCGCTGTCGGCGAGGTACCTGGCAAGGTACCTGGCAAGTTACCAGGACTGTCGCTTGGCATAATGTCGGGTGTTCCAGTGATGGGCGCGCGACCGAGGCCGCAGCATCCCGCTTTTGTTGACATGATCCTTCAACCGGACGCCGTCAAGGGAAAAAGGGCGTGCAGAGGACTGACAATGGCTGTTCAAGCTGTCGTCATGCTTGGCCTTGTGGGCATCCAGCGACGCCGTTCTTCGAACGGCTATGCCCGGCCATGAGGATGTCAGGCGTTCGCCAATAATGGCCTACCCGCCGAGCTTCGCCATCAGCGCGTCGGACACCTCGAAGTTGGCGTAGACGTTCTGGACGTCGTCGTGTTCGTTGAGAAGATCGATGAGCTTGAGCAGCTTCTCGCCGGTGTTGTCATCGACGGCGATCGTGTTCTGCGGCTTCCAGATCAAGGCGACCTTGCGCGCCTCGCCGAAGCGGCCTTCGAGCGCCCTGGCGACGTCGCGGAAGGTTTCCTGCGAGGCATAAATCTCATGGCCGCCATCACCTGACGCCACGTCGTCGGCGCCGGCCTCGATCGCGGCTTCCAGCATGTCGTCGGCGGACGCCTTGTCCGCGTCGTATTCGATCACCCCGAGCCGGTCGAACATGAACGACACCGAGCCGGTTTCACCGAGGTTGCCGCCTGACTTGGTGAAGTAGGAGCGGATGTCGGAAGCCGCGCGGTTGCGATTGTCGGTCAGCACTTCCATGATGACGGCGACGCCTCCCGGGCCGTAGCCCTCGTAGCGCAATTCATCATAGGTCTCCGCGTCGTTGCCGCTCGCCTTCTTGATCGCGCGCTCGATATTGTCCTTGGGCATGTTTTCCGCCCGCGCCGCGATCATGGCGGCGCGCAGCCGCGCGTTCATCGCCGGATCGGGCGCTCCGAGCTTGGCCGCCACGGTGATTTCGCGCGCGAGCTTGCTGAACAGCTTCGACTTCTGGGCATCCTGCCTGCCCTTGCGGTGCATGATGTTCTTGAACTGGGAATGTCCGGCCATCGGCAGGTCTCTCTCGAATCCGGGCAGGTGCCGGCGGCGGCACCGGCCCCCTCTGCAAAAGTGGAAGCGGCGCGGCGTTATAAGCCGGGACCGGTCGGAATCAAAGGCTGGCGCGAAAACATCCGTGCCATCGATCCCGGTTCGGTCGCCTCAGGTCCAGAACGACGGCTCCGCCGGCTCCAGCCGCCCGCCCAGCCGCACCGGCGCGATTCTGAGCGCGAGCCCGGTCGCGTCATCGGTCTCGACCGCGACGCCGCTCAAGGTGGCGACGCCGCCGGCCGGCTCGAACCGGCCGCTCGGAATGCCGGTGGTGAAGCGGCGCAGCGGCTCCTCCCTCTGCATCCCGATCACGGAGTCATAATCGCCGGTCATGCCGGCATCGCTCATATAGGCGGTGCCACCGGAAAGGATGCGATGATCCGCCGTCGGCACATGGGTGTGCGTCCCGACCACGAGGCTGGCGCGGCCGTCGCAGAAGAAACCCATGCTTTGCTTCTCGCTGGTCGCCTCGCCGTGGAAGTCAACAACAATCGCGTCCGCCGCCTCACGCAACGGACAGGCCTCAAGCTCGCGATCGATGGCGCGGAACGGGTCGTTGAGCGGCTCCATGAAGACGCGCGCCATGGCGTTGATGACAAGCGCGCGGCGGCCGTCCCTGGTATCGATCAGCGCGGCGCCGCGTCCCGGCGTATGCCGCGGAAAATTCAGCGGGCGAATGAGCCGCGGCGCGCGCTCGATGAACACCAGCGCCTCTTTCTGATTCCAGGCGTGGTTGCCGAGCGTGACGGCGTCGGCGCCGGCATCGAGAAACTCCTGGTAGATTGCCTCGGTGATGCCGAAGCCGCCGGCGGCATTCTCGCCGTTGATGACGACAAGATCGAGCTTCCACCGGGCAATGAGCGCCGGCAGATGTTCGCTGATGGCGGTGCGTCCGGTCTTGCCGACGACGTCGCCGATGAAAAGAATACGCACGGCTTTACTGTTCCGATTTCAACGCGGCTTACTTTCCAAAGCTGAAAAGCCCGGCTTCGGTTAGCACATAATCGAGCCTCACGTCGTGAGACAATGCGGGCACCTGGGGGATTTCCTGCACCGCGAAGGCGAGACCTATGGCGGTGACCGGCCTGCTGTCGCGCAATTGCGCAAGCGTGCGGTCATAATAGCCCGCGCCATAGCCGATGCGATGACCGGCGCGATCGAATGCGGCGAGCGGCACCAGCACGATATCCGGGACGACCTCGGTCACGGTGGCGGGCGGCTCGGCAATTCCGAACACACCCCGCACCAGCGCCTCGCCCGGCTCCCAGGCGCGGAAGACGAGCGCGGCGTTGCGCGCTGAAATCGCCGGCAGCGCCAGCGCCGCGCCCCGCGCGGCCAGGCTCCGCATCAGCGGCAGCGGATCGATCTCGCCGCGGATCGGCGCATAGCCGGCAATTGTGGACGACGTTATTTCGAGCGGCGGCATCCGTGCCGCGATCGCGCGCGCCGCTGCTGCGCGCTGCTCCGCGCTCAAGCCATCGCGGCGCGCCAGCGCGGCGGCGCGCAATTCGTTTTTGGATGGGGCGTTCGAGGAAGCCGACATGCCGGATGTTTAGTTCACCGTCATCATCCGCGAAAGCGGATGATCCGGTACTTCCATCACGACATGACCACTGCCTGCCGCCTGCGCAGGCGCTCGAATGGGAGCAGACGCTCAAATGGGAAAAGCGCGAAGCCGCGATCGCCGTTGGAGCGCTCGATCCCGGAGTTCCCTACGAAAGTAGGTGGGCACCATATGTCCGGATCCACGGACCCGGCCAGGGACAGTTCCCTTAAGGATCGATAAGGCCCCGGGGATGTGTGGCTCCTGACGCGCGGCGCAGCCTCGCAAGGCTCAATGTAGGCGGGAATGAGCGCGGATGCCAGCGTCGTCTCATGTGACAACGTGTATCTATTATCTATCGGCATGTCCCGGGCGCGGTGCGGGCGGGAGTCTTCACCCGATGGCGATGCCGCCGCCGACGGTGCGGTTGAGGACCTGCGTGGTCTTCTCGATCCGCTGCGCCGCCATGTTCAGCGCGGCAGCTACCGCGGTTTGCGTGGCGCGCGCACGCTCCGCGGCCGCGGCCCGCACATCGCCCAATGCGTTCAGTTCGCCCTCCAGCGCGCGGATGCGCTGATGCGCATCCAACAATTCGTCGGAGGCCGACAACGCCGCCATGACTTCGAGCCGCTGATCGCCGATCTCGCCGAACTTGCCGCGCAACTCGCTGATGCGGCGTTCCAGATCGCCCGCAAGTTTCTGCAGCCGCTCTTCCTGGCCGTCCTCGCAAGCCATCCGGTACTGGCGGCCGTTGATGGTGACGTTGACATGGCTCACGACGTCTCTCCCGTGTCTCCCGCCGCTTCGAGCACGGACTTGATCGTCCCGATCGCTGCGTCGAGCTTTTCGGCGATTTCGCGATTGGTGCGTTCGAGCTTGCGCGTGCGCACCAGCGAGCCGTCAAGCTCGTCCGCGAGCCGCGAGCGGTCCGCGCCGAGCGCCTGAATGCGGCTCGCCAGTTCGTCCTCGTCGCGATCCGCCTCGCGCCGCCGCTCCACCGCTCTTTCCAGCGCGTCGAGTGCGGCCGTCAGCCGCCGGGTCGCAGCGTCGATGTCGACTGTCCCATTACTGGACGGCTCGGCACTGGCGGAACGGTTGACGGGTCGGTCGTTCATGTTCGCTCTGCACGCCTTTCGGCCGGTTGTAGACCGGATTACAAAGCTACGGCTCGGCAAGCCCTTAGGGGCTGAAATTTACGTGGCGGGCGAGGCCAGCGCAACGCCGCAGCATAGCTATTCACCGCAAAACATTCTCCCCATGAGGGGGCCCTCCCGCACTTGGACTCCGCCGACGCAGGTGCTATGCCCCCGGCACGCCAGTCCGGCTCTGCCGGGCTGCATCGAATTCCAATGCGAACCGTTTAGCCCTCCTCATCTTAGTCTGGACCGGATATCCCACATGCCGACCGTCGATTCCTCCCGTATGGCGAATGCAATCCGCGCGCTCGCGATGGACGCCGTAGAAAAAGCAAAATCGGGCCATCCCGGCCTCCCCATGGGCACGGCCGACATCGCCACGGTGCTGTTCACCAAGTTCCTGAAATACGACGCCACCGACCCGCACTGGCCGGACCGCGACCGCTTCATCCTCTCCGCCGGCCACGGCTCGATGCTGCTCTACGCGTTGTTGTACCTGACCGGCTACAAGGAGATGACTCTCGACCAGATCAAGAATTTCCGGCAGCTCAACTCCAAGACGCCGGGGCATCCGGAGAATTTCATCACCGAGGGCGTCGAGACCACCACCGGCCCGCTCGGCCAGGGCGTCGCCACCTCGGTCGGCTTCGCGCTGGCGGAATGCCTGCTGGCCGCCCAGTTTGGCCGGGATGTCGTCGATCACTACACCTATGTGCTGTGTTCCGACGGCGACCTGATGGAGGGCATCAGCCACGAGGCGATCGCGCTGGCCGGTCATCTCAAGCTCAACAAGCTGATTTTCCTCTACGACGACAACGGCATCACCATCGACGG